>JAFXUY010000147.1 GCA_017524785.1 Bacteroidales bacterium
AACATGCTGGGGTCGTCGGCCACCACGATGATGACACCCTTGGTGCCGATGATGGAGGCGTTCATGAAGGGGTCGCCGCAGACATTGAGGCCGACGTGCTTCATGCAGGTCATGGCGCGCTTGCCACTGTAAGCCACGCCGATGGAGGCCTCGAGGGCGGTCTTCTCGTTGGCGCACCAGTTGGCGACAACGCCCTGTTCCTTGGCCTGTTTGCTCTTCATCACGTATTCGGTGATCTGGGTCGACGGGGTGCCGGGATAGCTGTTGATGGCGCTACCGCCAGCGTCGATAAAGGCCTGTGCTATAGCCTCGTCGCCCAATAAAAGGAGTTTTGACATAATTGTTGTATTTTTAATTGTTAGTTTTTATACAATAAAGCGGTGCAAAGATACGTAAAAAAAAACAATCAGCGGAAATAATTTGCTACAGGCTGATTTAATGGCCGTTGCAGGGCTTGCCAGCCTCCCTTGGCCACCAGATTGCCACCACCGCAAGCCAATCTTGGACCGACGAGGCTCCGGAGGAAGGCACTACGACACCGACAGCCAAAACAGCCTCAAACCACGGGACGTGAGCAGGGGGGAGTGGCACCGTGTCTAATAGCCTAATTCATAGGTTGATGTTATGTTGTTCTTATGTTGTTCTTTAGAAAAAAACTAAAGAACAACATAAGAACAACATAAGAACAAGATAGGAACAATGGGAGTAGACACCGACCCATAACAGACCGAACCGCCTGCAGCAAAACCCGACGTCGCTACCCGCCGGGAAGACCTCCATGCAGCAATGCCGGCGGTGCAGGTGCCCATATTTTTTTAGTAGAAATATAAAAAAAAATCAATATATGTTTTTTTTGCGTATCTTTGCATATTTAAAGCGATGCGATATGCAGTTTAAAGACATTGTAGGACAGCGAGATGTGATAAACCGGCTGACGGAAATCATCGACAACGGGCGCGTGAGCCACGCCCAGTTGTTCCTCGGCGCCACCGCCGAGGGCAGCCTACAGCTTGCCCTGGCCTACCTGCAATACCTTTGCTGCGAACACCGCCTGCACCACGACGGCGGCGACTTGCGTGCCGACTCGTGCGGTGAGTGCCCGAGCTGCAAGAAGCTCGCGCAGCTGATGCATCCCGACCTGCACCTGATATTCCCCAACGCCACCACTCCGAAAGTCAGCAGCACAAGCGTGTGGAGTGGCGACTTCATGCCCGAGTTCCGCGAGTTTGTGCTGCAGCACAACGCCCTGGGCACCATCGACGACTGGTACGCCACCATGGGCACCGAGAACAAGCAGGGCATGATACGCGAGAACGACGCAGCGCACATTGTAGGCGACCTGGCACTGAAGAGCTACGAGGGCGGGTGGAAGATGATGGTGATATGGATGGCCGAGAAGATGAACACTGCCGCCGCCAACGAACTGCTCAAGACCCTCGAAGAGCCTACACCCGGCACGCTGATACTGCTGGTGGCCGAGAGCGACGAGCGCCTGCTGCCGACCATTCGCAGCCGCGTGCAGACCGTGAGGCTGCGTGCCGAGAATGGCGAACGGCGAGCAGAGAACAAGGATGAGTATGCCCAACTGCTGGTAGAATGGCTGCGGCTGCTCTTCAAACTGAAAATGAAAGAACTCAGTGCACAAGTGGACAAGCTGTCGAACCTTGGCCGCGAACAGCAGAAGCAGTTTCTGGGCTATGCCCTGGGTGTGATGCGCGACTGTTTCCTGCATGGCGCCGCCGGACTGCCGGTGGAGATAGGCTCGGGCGACCAGAAGTTCGACGCCATGTTCCCGCAGATGGTCACCGCCAACAACATTGAACTTATAAATACCGCCCTCAACGAAGCACTCTTCGCCCTTGAGCGCAACGCCAATACCAAGATAGCCCTGATGCAGCTGTCGTTCAGCATGAGCAAGGCGCTGAAGAAGAGGTAAATTACAACTGGCGAAAAGTGACTGGTGAAAAGTGTATAGTGCGGAATTAATTAAAACAACGAAAATGGAAGAGAACAAAGATAACGAAAAAGAATTGGAGAAAAATCCTGTGGCCCCCATCCCCGACGATGTGGAAGAGGTGGCAAGTGCCGAGGAGATAGAGGCTTTCATGCGCGAGCGCCACAAGGCCCGCCAGGAGAAGAAAGCCACCGTCGAGCGCGAGAACCCCGAGGTGGAGGAATACCACAGCGAGGAGAACGCCCTCGACCCCTACCTGGACCCCGACCCCGAAATACCGTGGGTGAAATACGAAGAGCCCGTCTATTTGAGCCGTGGCTGCAATCATTGTCCCAAGAGCTACCATCCCGTACACCGCTGCGAGCGGCAGAGCTGCTCCAAGGTTACCAGCACCAACTGGCTCGCCGGCATACGCCAGCCGACCATGCGTCCGTTCGACTGCGTGGAGGTGCGCTTCAAGAACAACCACAAAGACTTCTACCGACTGCCCGACGGACTTGAGGTGACCGAGGGCGACATTGTTGCCGTCGAAGGCCAGCCCGGCCACGACGTGGGCATAGTGAGCCTCACCGGCGAACTGTGCCGCCTGCAGATGCTCAAGCACAAGATAGACCCCTCGTCGGAGAACATACGCAAGCTGTTCCGTCGCGCCAAGGACAACGACATCGAACGCTGGGACGTCTCGCTGCACGAAGAGCGCGCCGCACTGATACGCACACGCCAGATTGTAGGCATGCTTGGACTCGACATGAAGGTAAACGACGTCGAGTTCCAGGGCGACCACTCGAAGGCCATCTTCTACTATACCGCCGACGAGCGCGTGGACTTCCGCGAGCTTATCAAGGTGCTGGCCGAGGAGTTCCATGTGCGCATCGAGATGAAGCAGATAGGCGTGCGCCAGGAGGCCGGCAAGGTCGGCGGACTGGGCACCTGCGGCCGTGAGCTGTGCTGCTCAACCTGGCTGACAACCTTCAAGAGCGTCACCACCAGCGCCGCTAAAACACAGCAGATAATGCCCAACCCACAGAAGCTGGCAGGCCAATGCGGCAAGCTTAAATGCTGCCTCAACTTCGAGTACGAGGTCTATGCCGATGCCCTGAAGGCCTTCCCGCCGACGAGCGCCATACGCTTCCAGAAAGGACTGGCACTGTACAAGAAGACCGACGTATTCCGCGGCATCATGTGGTATGCCTACGAAGGCGAGAACGAACTCATCGCCGTCAAGGCCGAGGACGTGAAAGCCATAATGGAAATGAACCGCAACCAGCAGTATCCCGAGAAACTCGAGGACTACCAGGTGGAACTGATGTCTACTTCGGCACTGGCATCTGAATCCAACAGCGAGGAGGTGGAGCGCGAGATACAGCGCTTGAGCGAAGGCGGCAACGGCGTTGTAGGCCAAGAGGCCGAACGTCCGCAGCGCGAGCAGCGTCCGAGGAATGGCGAACGGAGACCCGAGAACGGCGACCGTCGTCCGATAAAGACCGACCGCGGCAGCGGCGACCGTGGCGAACGCCGCGAGCGCGACCGCCACGCCCGCGACGAGCGCCACAACACGCAGAAGATTCGCCAACAGGCACAGCAGAAACCCGAGAACAAGCAACGCCGCGAGGGCGACGGCAAACCACGGCGCGAAGGCGAGAACCGCGACCGACGCAGCGGAGGCAACCGCGAGAGGAGAGGATAATGGTTAATGGTTAAAGTTGAAAGGTGAAATTATGAAACGATTGTTGATACTAGTGATTGTACTGTTGCCCTTGATGCTGACAGCGTGCGACGGCAGCGTGTACTATGACGAAAGCCGCTCCGTGGACGAGCACGGATGGCTGCCTGCCGACAGCGTATGCTTCGACGTGGCGGTCGACGACACCAACCGCATCTACAACTTCCTCTTCGAGGTACGCAACAGCGTCAGCTATCCCTACAGCAACACATTCCTATTCATACGCACCACCTTCCCCGACGGCAGCTTTGCCCAAGACACCATGGAATATCCCCTTGCCGACCCCACGGGGAAATGGTTCGGACGCCGCACCGGACGCTATATCGACACCCGCTACTACTTCCGCCGCAACGCACGCTTCCCCATGGAGGGCACATACCACTTCGCAGTGACCAATGGCATGCGCGACAGCGCCATCGCAGGCCTGAAGGACATCAGCCTGTGCATAGAATACAGCAACATGAAATAGCACACTATGGCAAAAAGCAAGAATAACAAGCACCCCAAACTAATCAGGAACATGTGGCTCATATTCGGCGGAATATGGGTATTCCTGATTCTCTTCTTCACCTTCCTGTCTCTGGGATGGCTGGGCTTCATGCCCTCGTTCGAGGAGCTGGAGAACCCCCGCAGCCTGCAAGCCTCCGAGGTACTATCGGCCGACGGCGAGGTGCTGGGTTTCATAGGACTTGAGAACCGCAGCAACGTTACCTACGACCAGATTTCGCCCAACCTAATCAACGCTCTTATTGCCACCGAGGACGTGCGCTTCTACAATCATTCCGGCATCGACTCGCGCAGCCTGTTCCGAGTGCTCTTCAAGACCATTATCGGACGGCATGGCTCGTCGGGTGGCGGTTCCACCATCACACAGCAGTTGGCCAAGAACCTCTTCCCTCGCGGCCACCAGAGCAAGATAGGCGTGGTGTTCTCGAAACTCAAGGAATGGGTTGTCGCCGTGAAGCTGGAGCACAACTACTCGAAGCAGGAGATACTGGCCATGTACTTCAACACCGTGGACTTCGGCAGCAACGCCTTTGGCGTGAAGACAGCCGCCAAGACCTTCTTCGACAAGACCCCCGCCGAACTCGACATCGACGAGGCCGCCATGATGGTAGGACTGCTGAAAGCCCCCACTACCTATAGCCCCATACTGCACCCTGAAGCATGCAAGAACCGCCGCAACACCGTCCTCTACCAGATGAATCACTACGACTACCTGAGCGACGAGGACTACCAGCTCTACCGCGAGAAGGAGATTGACATGAGCCACTACACGCCGCAGAGCCACAACGACGGTCTGGCCACCTATCTGCGCGAATTCCTGCGCACATACATGAAGGACTGGTGCAGCCACCACCGCAAAGCCAACGGCGAACACTACGACGTGCACAAGGACGGCTTGAAGATCTACACCACCATCGACAGTCGCATGCAGCGCTACGCCGAGCAAGCCGTGCGCGAGCATTTCAGCAAGGAGATACAGCCTGCCTTCGAACGCGAGCTCAGGGCACGCAAAGGAAACCCCTTCGTGAACATCAGCAAAGACCAGCAGGAGAAGTTCCTCGTGCAAGCCATGAAGAACAGCGACCGCTACCGCAACCTCAAGGCCGAAGGCCTTAGCCAGAAGGAAATCCGCGCCAAGTTCAACGAGAAAGCCAAGATGCGCGTATTCACCTGGAAGGGCACCAAAGACACGCTGATGACTCCGTGGGATTCGCTGATATACTATAAGAAGTTCCTCAACGCAGGCCTGATGAGCGTGGAACCCGGTACGGGACACGTGAAAGCATACGTCGGCGGCATCAACTACCGCTACTTCAAGTACGACAACGTGCAGAGCCACCGCCAGGTCGGTTCCACTTTCAAGCCCTTCGTCTACACCATGGCGCTGCAGGATCTTGGCATGTTCCCATGCACCGAAGTGCCCAACTCGCAGGTGTGCTTCGAGGTGTGGAACAAGCCCGACTGGTGTCCCAAGAATTCGACCCACGAGCGCGAAGATGAAATGGTGACCCTCAAGTGGGCATTGGCCCACTCGGTGAACTGGGTGTCGGCCTACCTGATGAAGCAGGGCTCGCCCGAGCAGGTCATCGACATAGCCCGCAAGATGGGCGTGCGCAGCCCCATCGACGCTGTACCTGCCATCGCTGTGGGCACACCGGAGATTACCGTCTACGAAATGGCCGGAGCCATGGCCACTTTCGCCAACAAAGGCGAATATGTGGAGCCTATCTTCGTCACCCGCATCGAGGACAACAAGGGCATGGTGCTCGAACGCTTCACGCCGCACCGCAGCGAAGCCCTCGACGAAACGACGGCCTACATGATGATAGAGCTGATGAAAGGCGTGGTGCAGAGCGGTACAGGTGTGCGACTGAACTACAAGTACCACCTCAACAACTATTCCACCGCCATAGCCGGAAAGACAGGAACCACGCAGAACAACTCCGACTGCTGGTTCGTGGGCATCACTCCCAAACTGGCCACCGCCGTGTGGACAGGCGGCGAACTGCGCAGCATCCACTTCCGCAACATGACCTACGGCCAGGGCGCCGCCATGGCACTTCCAATCTTCGGCCTCTACATGGAGAAGATCTACAAAGACCGTGCCATCAACTTCTACCGCGGCGACTTCGACCGTCCGGCAGTGCCGATAGAGATGGATTGTTCCAACTTCCAAGAAGAGATTGAGAACGAAGGATTCGACTGGGACTTTTAAAAGGTGAAAAACAACTTACTTGGACAAACGCTGCCAGAACTGCAGGCGCTATGCATGGCCGAGGGCTTCCCGAAGTTCACGGCAAAGCAAATCTGCGACTGGCTCTACAAGAAACGCGTAGAGGACATCGACAGCATGACCAACCTGTCGCTTGCCCAGCGCGCTCGGCTCAACGAGATAGCATACATAGGCCGCGAGACTCCCGTGCACTGCGCGGTGAGCAAAGACGGCACAAAGAAATATCTATTTCCAGTGCTCGATGGCCACTACATAGAGGCCGTCTACATTCCCGATGACGACCGCGCCACGCTTTGCGTAAGCTGCCAGGTGGGCTGCAAGATGGGCTGCCGCTTCTGCGTCACCGGCCAGCAGGGCTTCCACGGAAACCTCTCGGCGGGCGACATCCTCAACCAGCTCTTTTCCATCCCAGAATACGAAAGTCTCACCAATGTGGTATTCATGGGCATGGGCGAGCCTATGGACAACCTCGACGCCGTGCTTGCCGCCACACAGGCGATGACGGCCGACTGGGGCCTGGGCTGGAGCCCCAAGCGCATAACCGTCAGCACGGTAGGAATAATCCCAGGCCTGAAACGTTTCCTCGACGAAAGCCAGTGCCACCTGGCAGTGAGCCTACACAATCCCGTGCCGCAGGAACGCCTGCAGATGATGCCTGTGCAGAAAGCCTTCCCACTGAATCAGGTTCTGGCCCTGCTCAGGGAATACGACTGGAGCGGGCAGCGCCGCCTGTCGTTCGAATACACCATGTTCCGCGGCGAGAACGACGACCTGCAACATGCGCAACGCCTCGTCGACACCCTGCGAGGACTCGACTGCCGCGTGAACCTGATACGCTTCCACGAGTCGCCCGAGGCCCCTTACAAAACCTCGATGCCTACGGCAATAAAAGATTTCCAGGAATATCTGAACCGCCACGGTGTCATCTGCACCCTCCGCGCCTCGCGCGGCCAGGACATTGACGCCGCCTGCGGCCTGCTTGCCGGACGGCAAAAATAACCATCATTCCAAGCGTCACCCCTATGGCGTTGGCTACAAGGTCGTTGATGTCGTAGCCACGATATGGCAGCAACCACTGCACGCCTTCCGATATCAATCCTATCGCCAGCGAACACAGCCACACCAGCCATTTCGGTCCTACAACATCCCACAGGAACAATGCGCAGGGGATGAACACCGACGCATGCAGCAGGTGGTCGGCACGCAGGCCCAGAATATAGTTGTCGAGCGGTATGCCCAAGCCGTTCAAAGGCGCCCACATCAGTATGGCCAACGCCAAAAAATACCACGGACGCAATTGGCGACGTCCTTTATGGCCAAACCACCGAACGGCAAAATGCTTTATCTTATTATGTTTCTCCACCTCGACAACACGCGCCACGATATCCTCACGGCGACAAGTCTCGGTGGTCGCGCAGTTGTCGCCCTGTATGGTGTAGACGCCGTTGTCAACGGCCACAACGCGATGCAGCAGGTGCCGGCCGCAATAGCGGAACAGCACAATGTCGCCCACTACGGGGGTTCCCGCCAAGGGCTCGAGCGTCAGCACATCGCCTTCTATCAGCGTAGGGCGCATGCTGGTACCCACAAGGGTTATCCTCACCCTCTCGCCAGCCTCAATCCGCTCCTCGACTGCAGCAAAAAATATCTCGTTGCTGACCCTCATCCAAAGATTGTTTTGTGCGACAACTGCGCAGCCTCTGCATCGGGCAGGCAGCCCATGCGATAGACCGGCACACGCTGTATTACGTCGGAAATGAAGCCGACAAGGCTGTCCATCAGACGTTCGTCCCTGGCCATGCAAGGCGGGCATGAAGGCTGCAAGGCGGCAAACGACTCTATCACACCCAGTCGCCGTATGCTGTTCTCGGGCTTCTGCTCCAGGCGCAGCAGTGCCGCCACCGGCACACACTCCTGACGGTAGCAGTGCGTCTTGCCGCTCCACGGCGAACCGTAGACCACCACCCCACCCTCTTCTACAGCAAGGATAGGGCTGTCGTCGTTCAGCAGGTGGGTGCCTTGTATGTTCTCGAGCCACAAGCGTGTATGGGTGCTCTTGCCGGTGCCGCTTTCGCCTAGGCACATCACGGCGCGGCCGTCGCAGACCACCACCGACGAATGCACCGGCACCCTATGGCGTCGCAGCCCCAGCATGCCGTAGGCCGACCAAAGGGCAAAGCGCAGCACCGAAGCGTCGGTCATCGTTGTCAGCATGACGACGTCGGGCGACCGCGGGTCGAATCGCAGCAGGCGCCCAGCGTCGAAGTCGTACCAATAGGCTCCGTCGGCATCGACTCCGAATCGGCACATGGCGTTGCCGTCGGCAATGTCGAAACGGTGCAGCAACCGGCACTGCGGCAACGACAGCCGCGCATCGAGACGCACCTGCACCTCGGGCTCGACGCTGGCGACGAACTCCGTCATTCCGGGCAGTGCCATCGCCAGCTGCACGCTGTCGCCCCCTTCAAGGCCGAGGGCCATACCTCCTATGTTCAGCACCGACGTCATTCAGTCGATAATCAGACCTTCCTTCTTCATACTCTCTATCCATGCGGCTGCATCGCGACGGGCAGTGGCGTCGTCAACCTCATACTCGTCGAGCATCAGCTGCACCACGTCCTCCTCGCCGAACTCACGCCCCTGTAGCAGGCCATAGAGATGCAGTGCCGACTCGTTCAAGGCCACAACCTTGGTCATATCGGCAGCATCGTTGCTCTGCATAATCACTATATGCTCGCCCGCCACATCGCGGACTCTCTTCCTTGGGTCAATCTTCATAACAATACTGTTTTAATCCGGTAACGCAAAAACAGCACAAATATTATATCGCCCGCACAAAATGGATGCCCGCACAGCCACCTGGCCATCAACCACGGAAGGCTGTTTTCGATGGGCGGACTTCCTTTCTCAGTTAACATAAAAACTGTTAAAACATACGGGATTCACGGCGTACAAGCTCGTATTGGAAATCAGTTAGTTACAACGATATTTTTACACATAAACCTCTGTACCAATGCATAGTAGCCCACAAACAAATACCTAACTGCCTATGACACAGCACCCTCTCTATACCCTCTCTTACCTATCCATATACTATCACATTATATGCACTTACAAAAGTAATAGATGTTAAATTTAACATTTGGCAGAGATATGATTTTCATACATTTTCAATGGCTTGTCATGCCCCGGTTCACCCCTGGGTACCGGGGCGACGGGAACGGAAAAAAATCGTCATGGGCAAAATAATTTTTGTCGGTTCAATTATTTTGCGTAATTTTGCAAATTATTTTAAACATCAATTTA
>JAFXUY010000148.1 GCA_017524785.1 Bacteroidales bacterium
CGTCGAGGCTTCCTGCAGACGCTGGGCGCCTATCTTGAGCTGTTCCTTCTCGTAGGGCGCCAGACGGCCTTTCTTCAGCTTGTCGCCTTCGAGGCGTGCCTCGCTGCTGATGAGGCGCATGGCCAGTTCCTGGCCGCTCATCTCGAGCGAGAAGAAAGCCACTGGCTTCTTGAAGTCGACGGCCATGTTGCGGGCCATGCTGAGGGCGCAGGCTGTCTTACCCATGGCGGGACGTGCGGCAAGGATGATGAGTGTGCCAGGATGGAAGCCCGCGGTGATGCGGTCGAGTCCTATGAAGCCCGTCTCCAGGCCGCTGAGGCCGTCTTCTTTCGAGCCGGCATCCTCAATCTGGCCCATAGCCATGCCGACAAAATCGCCGAGGGGCTTATAGTCCGAGCGGAAGTTCTTGTCGTTGATGTCCATCAGCTTGGTCTCGGTCTTGTCGAGCAGGTTGACGACATCGGTGGTCTCGTCGTAGGCTTCCTTGATGGTCTCGGTCGAGATGCGGATCATCTCGCGCTGTATATACTTCTCGCTCAGTACGCGGATGTGATATTCAATGTGAGCTGCCGAGACGACGTTCTCCGTAAGCTTCGACACGGCGTAGGCACCGCCGGCCATCTCCAGTTCGCCGTCCAGACGCAGACGTTCCACCACCGTCAGCAGGTCCACGGGCTGGCTCTGCTCGAAGAGCTTGCGTATGGCACGGAAGACTGCCTGATGCTCGGCTTTGTAGAAATACTCCACATGCAGCGTCTCGATGGCGTTGATGAGCGCCGCCTGGTCGAGCATCAAGGCTCCCAGCACAGCCTCCTCTAGGGCAATGGCCTGCGGAGGGGTGTTGCTGTTGAGGCTGAAAGCCTGGTCGTATGTCATTCTGTTAGTGCGTCTTGATTCGGTAGTAGGCATAATCTGGCGGCAATAAATTGGACTACAAAGATACGAAGATTATCCGATATGGAGAAAAAAAATTATAAACCGCGTTTCAGTTTCCTTGCTATCCACACGGCATAGGGCAGCGAGAGGATGAAGGTGAACACATCGGCCACGGCCTGTGCCATCTGAACGCCCTGCAGGCCCAGCCACATGGGCAACAGCAGCACGGCAGGCAGGAAGAACAGTCCGTTGCGGCACACGCTGAGCAGCGTGGCCGGGAAGGTCATGCGTATGTTCTGGAAAAGCATGTTCGTCGCCGTGCTCAACGCCACCAGCGGGAAGGCGGCGCACTGCCAGCGCAGGGTGACAGCACCTATGGCTATAAGGTCGGGGTCTTCGGCACGGAAGAGCGCAACAATCTGTGGTGCAAAGACAAATCCGACGGCCGAGATGACTATGAGAAACGCCGTGGAGACCGTAAGCGCGAACATATACGACTCATACACACGTCCATATAGCTTGGCGCCATAGTTGAATCCACACACCGGCTGGAAGCCCTGACAGAAGCCCAGCACCACACTGAAGGCGAACATCATGATGCGTGTCACCACGGCAAAGGCCGCCACCGCCGAAGCTTCCTGTCCGGCAGGGGCATAGAGTGCGGCGCAGTAGTTGAGCGACACCGCCGCGGCGCAGTTGAACAACTGGCGGAACAGCGACGGCAGGCCGCCACGGAAAATCTCGTAATACACTCGCAGCGAGGGCTTGAAGTCGCGCAGCGTGATATGCACGCTCTCGGGTTTGAAGGTACCCGCCAGCAGCAGGCAGAAGGCAAAAATCTGACTGACGGCGGTGGCCAGCGAGGCCCCTTTCACGCCCATGCCAAGGGTGAAGATAAACAGTGGGTCGAGGCCGATGTTGAGCACCGCGCCGCTGACGATGCCTATCATGCCGAAGCGGGCGTTGCCTTGCAGGCGCAGCTGGTTGTTCAGGGTCAGCGCCGCCATCATGAACGGCGTGGCGGCGACAATATAGCGCAGGTAGTCGTTGGCATAGGGCACCACGTCGGGCGTGGCACCGAGCAGGCGGCTCATAGCGCTCAGATTGGGCAGGCATATCACCGCCGTCAAAAGACCTATCAGCAAGGGAGTTATGACACCCACCGAGGCCACCACCGAGGCCGACGAGGCGTCTTTGGCACCGAGGGCTCGCGAGATATAGTTGCCACTGCCGTGTCCGAAGAAGAAGCCCAGGGCCTGGATGAAGGTCATGTAGCCGAACGAGATGCCGATGCCCGCCGTACCACCTGTCGACAGTCTTCCTATGAAGGCCGCGTCGACCACGTTGTACAGCGCCGTCGTCACCATCGCCACGATGGTCGGCACCGCCAACTTGCAGACCAGCAGCTTCACCGGCCGCTGCGTCATCTCATTATATTTTTTTTCTAATGAGGAATGAGGAGTGAGGAATGAGGAATTTGCACCCACTGCAACTACTTATTTATTTCGTGGCGAAACGGTCTTGGTTATTGATGTCAAGAGTTTTATCAACTCTTCACAATCTGCGTCTATACTGTCAAATTCGCGTTCATCCAGATAACCTGCCTCTTTCAATAAAAGAATCCAGTACGAAGACTCTTCAGCCTCCTTTAATGCAATATACAACTTGGCTGCAAAGTCAGCCTGGCTTTGTGCCCTCTGAGCCTCACTTATATTTGCGCCGATACTCGTACCGCTTCGCACCAGTTGCTTCGACAAAATGTGTTCATGCTTCTCTTCCTTAAGGTATTTATACAACCGTACAACACGAATCGCGAACTTGACACTCTTTGGTTTAACAATATTTTTCTCCATAAAAATCAAATCAAGAACAACTCCTCATTCCTCACTCCTCATTCCTCACTTTCTAATTATCTGTGTGTTGCCCTGCGAGTTTAGAAGTGTTGCTTTAACGGTATAACCATGGCCGTTGCGCTCGTAGTCGACTTCCACCTCGTCGCCGGGCGAGAAGAGGCCAAGCTCCTCCATCATCTCGGCGAAGGTGTTCACCTCCTTGCCGGCGACACGCAGCACGATGTCGCCCTGCTGCATGCCGACACGGTCGGCGGCACAGTCCTCGGTGACCTTGGCCACATATAACCCCTTGATAGCCCGTGCGCCCGACTTGCGGGCAAGGGTGGCGTCCATCTCGGCCACCTGAAGGCCCAGGTAGCCACGCTGCACATAGCCGTAGCGCTGCAGGTCGGCAGCAACCTTGACGGCTATGTTGCTCGGTATGGCGAACGAATAGCCGATATAGTTGCCGTTGCCCGACGCAATGGCCGTGACAATGCCCACCAGCTCGGCGCGCGAATTGACCAAAGCACCTCCACTATTGCCCGAATTGACAGCCGCATCGGTCTGAAGGAACGACTCTAACGGGGTCTCTGCCGTCTGGCTGTTCTCTATGATGTGCATGTTGCGTGCCTTGGCGCTGATGATGCCGCTGGTAACCGTCGAGGTGAGGTTGAACGGGTTGCCGATGGCCAGCACCGGTTCGCCGACGCGCACCTGGTCGCTGTTGCCAAAAGGCAGATAGGTAAGATTCTCGGCATCAATCTTTATCACCGCCAGGTCGGTGGCGGGGTCGTGGCCCACAAGACGTGCCGGAAGCTCGCGCCGGTCGTTGAGGGTCACCATGATGCTCTCGGCATCCTGCACAACATGGTTGTTAGTAACGATATAGCCGTCGGAGGTGATGATCACACCCGAGCCGTAGGCGCTATAGGTCTGGCGCTGAACACCCTGCGGGATAATGAAGCCAAAGAACGACTGGTAGAGCGGCGTCATCTGCGTCATCTCGGTGGTGATATGCACCACGGCATCGATGGTTGCCGACGCCACGTCGGTGAAATCGGTGAGTGTCAGCCGACTGACATCGTCGCGCTGCGACTGCTGCACCTTTGACGGTGCCTGCTGCGGCTCGTCGTGCCGCTGGGCACAGGCCTGCAGCATCAAGCCCGAAACGGCCAAAACGAAAAGAACGGTCCTCTTCATATTTATAATGTTATTTTGTTTTTCCTCTAGTAGTTTTCTTATTCCCAAAACTGAAAAAAAGGAAAAATATTGCCATAGACCGGTAAAAAATATTGTTAACAGAAAAGTGGCAAAAACATGAAAAGCTCAAAATACAGAAAACGGCCAAAATGCAGCTTAACACAATATGTTTCAACAACATAAATCCGACGTGCACAGACAGCCCCCAAAGAGCCTGTAAATCAGGGATGAAGAGCAACCCTCTCTTACTCAACTCCTACTCATCGCCTTGTCATCTCCTTATCAACATTTACTCGAGTAAGTGATGATAGGTCGATATCAAGTTCAAGGTTGGTTTTTGACATGGCAGCGATACCGACTCAAGGGCTCTTTAGCGCCTGCCTGTGGGGTGGACAAAACGGGCAAAAAACAGGCTGCGCAACATTTTTTTTGCCGCCACGGGAAAAAAGCGTATCTTTGCAAACCGAAATCATGACACGGAAGACGCTCATACTGCTGCTGCTATTGGTGCCGCTATGCTCGCAGGCACAGCATGTTAGGCTTTTTGGCAACCCCGCCGAGACGGCCTTTTATGTAGACCTCGACCACGTGTGGAGCTACAACCTTTACGAGGCGTCGCGGTGGGGATTGGGTGCCCGGCTGGCCATGCACCCCAAAATCCTCGACCGCAGGACGACGTATATAGACGGCTATGTGGGCTACGGCCTTCGCGACACAAAGTGGAAAGGCGGCCTTGGCATTAAGCTGCCCGTAACGCAGAAAGGCACCTTGGCCGTCAGCGTGAAGCGCGACTATGTGAAAGCCGCCAGCCGCTCGCTGTCGGGCTATAACATCACCAATATCAGTTCGTTGTCGGCATTCGTGACGCGTCGCCTGTGCGACCACCTCGAAGCCACGGTGGGCTACACCCACATCGGACGGTGGACCCTTGGTGCTGAAGGGCACATCTACATGGGGCACAGGCTTTTCGAGGGCGGCACCCTGCTGTATGCCGTCGACGGCGACAAGCTGCCGCGCGAAGACGGCGCGATGTTGCGCCTGTCGGCCTCCGACAGGCAAGGCTTCAGTGCTGCAGTGACGCTCGGAGCCACATGGCCCGAGGTGAAGCCTGTGGCGCGCGTGCTGGCGCAATACGACAAGACCAGCAAGCGCAAAGTGCTGACCACCACCCTCTTCATTCAGGGAGGCTTCAGCGCGCCGGGCACGCCATATACCTACATGTTCGACCTAGGCGGCACCTACGGAGCGCCCATCTGCTTCAACCACACCTTGCAGACAGCCCTGCCCAACGAGTTCACCGCCAGCTTGTTTGCCTTTGCCGGAGCAAAAGTGTCGACCACCAAACCGCTGTGGAACTTCGACCTGCACAAGGTGCAGCTGGGCAGCCACCCCGTGCCCTTCGTGCAGCTGACGGCGGCATGGGGCACATTGTGGGGGCAGGACGGCAACGGGCAGCTCTTCTACGAATGGCTGCCGCTGCAGGCTCCACACATGGGCATCGCCGAGCCGGCGGCAGGCATCGAAGGACTGCTGCGCTGGGGCCTGACCGACTGGGGCATAGCAGCAGCCTACCGGCTGACACCGCCGCAGGCACCCTACGCCAGGCTCGAAGCAATAACTAACCTCACCCTGCTGCTCACGGCGAAACTTATTTTTTAAAGGTGTACAATAAATATAAATTATAGCCGTTATTGAACGGCGAATTTAACGAATTAAACGAATTGTATGGACGAAAAACTATAACGAATTACTCGAATTATCGGGTCGTCAATTCGAGTAATTTGCTCATAATTGATCTGCGTAAATTCGTATAATTCGCATAATTCGCCGTTAATAAACAGAATTAAACCATGAGACGTACAATCATCACCGCGTTACTGCTGTGCACCGCCTTCGGTGTTGGCGCACAATCATATAGCTTCACCTTCCGCCTCGAAGGCGTGGACGACAGCATGCTCTACATAGGGCGCCACTACCGCGACGACGTGACGCTGATAGACTCGACCCGCCGCGGAGCCGACGGAAGCTACACCTTCAAGGGCAACCGCACATGGAAACGCGGCATCTACGCCCTGGTACGTCAGGACCGCACCAAACAGATAGGCGACTTCGCCATCGACGAAAGCCGCAAGTTCACCATCATATCCGACGCCAAGTTCACCCCCTCGTCGGTGACGGTGAAAGGTTGCCTGTCGAACCAGCAGATGTTCAACTATATGAACACCGTGCAGGAGGCTCGCAAAGAGGCCGACAAGATACGCGAACGCAAGAAAGACCCAGCCCAGAAAGCCCAGGCCGAGGCCGACGAGAAGGCCTTGATAGAGCGTATGGAACAATACGAAGCCACCACGCGGCACCCCAAAAAGCCGATGGTGTTCTTCGACCTGGTGAACGCCTGCGAGAACGCCACCGTGCCCGACAGCGTGGAGAACAAGCCATACTACTACCGCCACCACTACTGGGACAAGCTTTTCAGCAATGACAACAGAGTCCAGAAATCGGAGCTGTTGTACTCGCCGCAGCTGTTCAACAAGTTGAACTATTTCTTCTTCGGCATCCTGTATCATTCCGATAGCGACACCATCTGCATGGAGCTCGACCGGCTGATGCAGCGCCTGGGCGGCGACACCGCCATGCAGCGCTATGTGCTCGACTTCATAGCCCCCAAGTATTTCCGCTCGACCAAGAACATCGGCTGGGATGCCGTGTGGTGCCACATAGCCAAGAACTACTACCTGAACGGCCGCTGCCCCTGGGCCACCGAGGGCACGCTGCACAACATGCGCTACAACTACGACCGCATCAAGCAGAGCCTCATAGGTGCCCCCGGCCAGGAGCTGTGGATGCTCGACACCACGCAGATTGACTCGCCCGAGCACTGGTTCTCGAGCCACCGCTTCCCCGAGAAGTACGTCATCCTGTGGTTCTGGGACCCCGACTGCCACCACTGCCAGGAGCAGAGTGCAGAGCTGAAGGTGCTCTACGACTCGCTGATGAACGCTCCCGACCGGAGGTTCGAAGTCTACGCCATAGGCTACGAGAGCGATGTGGACAAATGGAAGAAATATGTGCGCGAGCACGAGTTCCACTTCGTCAACGTCGGCGGGCCGCATGTGAACATCGACTACCAGGAGGCCTACAACGTGCATGGGGCCCCCACGATGATAATCCTCAACGAGAAGCGCGACATCATCATGAACAAGGTGCTGCCCATCAAGCAGTTGCTCCCCTTCCTGGACGAATACGAGAAGAATGGACATCATTAACATACTGCCCGACAGCGTTGCCAACCAGATAGCGGCAGGCGAGGTGGTGGACCGTCCGGCAGGTGCCGTCAAGGAACTGCTGGAGAACGCCATGGACGCCGGCGCCACGCAGATTGACCTCATCGTAAAGGATGCCGGACGCACCTTGATACAGGTGATAGACAACGGCAGCGGCATGAGCGAC
>JAFXUY010000011.1 GCA_017524785.1 Bacteroidales bacterium
TACGAGCAGATCTACAGCCCCGAGCAGATCATCAACGCCCCGCAGTTCCTCAAGGACGGCCAGTATGTTGAGATCACCGTCGAGGCCGACACCGAGACCCCGCTGACCTGCGAGCTGCCTCCGTTCATCGAGACCGTCGTCACCTACACCGAGCCCGGCTTCGCTGGCAACACCGCCACCAACGCCATGAAGGACGCCACCGTCGAACCCGGCGTCCAGGTCCGCGTGCCCCTCTTCATCAAGGAAGGCGAGCGCATCAAGGTCGACACCCGCACCTGCGAATACGCAGAAAGACTCAAATAACATCAGAGTTGAAACGCTTTGTTCTTATTGCAGCCTGCCTGCTGGTGCTGGCAGGCTGCAAACATAAACCGCAGCAGCCCGCAGCCACAGGCATCGACTACTCGCAGGTAGCCATCCCGACGTTCAGCGCCGACAGCGCCTACCACTTCGTCGAAGCCCAGCTCGCCTTCGGCAACCGCACCCCCGGCAGCAAAGGCTGGGAGCAGTGCGCCACTTGGCTCGAAGGTCAGCTCCAGCGCTGGTGCGACACCGTCATCGTGCAGCCCTTCAAGGCAACACTCTGGGACGGCAGCAATGTGCCCGGCCGCAACATCATCGGCTCACTCAACCCCACAGCCTCCAAGCGCGTACTGCTGGCCGCCCACTGGGACAGCCGCCTCTGGGCCGACCACGACCCCGACGAGGCTAACCACCGCAAGCCCGTCCCCGGCGCCAACGACGGCGCCTCAGGTGCCGCCGTGCTCCTCGAGATGGCCCGCGTCATGAGCCAGATGCCGCCATCGGTGGGTGTCGACTTCATCCTCTTCGACGTCGAAGACCAGGGACAGCCCGAATGGGCCGACACCTACGAGGACAACACCTGGTGCAAAGGCTCGCAGCACTGGGCACAGAACCGCCACATCCCCTACTACACCGCCGTCTACGGCGTGCTGTTCGACATGGTGGGCACCGCCCAGCCTCGCTTCACCAAGGAGCAGGTGAGCCGCCACTACGCCCCGGGCCTCACCGACAAACTGTGGAACACCGCAGCGGCCCTCGGCTACTCCAACATCTTCGTCAACCAAAGCACCGATCCCATCCTCGACGACCACCTCTACGTGAACCAAATCGCCGGTATCCCGATGGCCGACATCGTGCAGAACAGCGGCACCACAAGCTTTTTCACCCACTGGCACACCACCACCGACGACCTTTCGAACCTCAACGCCGAGAGCCTCCGCATAGTGGCCACGGTGACTATGAAAACCATCTACGGCGACTACCCGAATGGCAAATAAGAAGTACATACTGCTTGCCTTCTCCCTGCTGCTCCTCGCGGGCTGCAAGGGCGACCGTTGTGACACCCCTTTCGGCGAGGGTGGCACCATCGACCTGACGATGCCCGAATTCAACAGCCTCTACAACAACCCCGGCGCCACATTGGTCATCAACCGCGGCTACCGCGGCATACTCGTGCATTGCGTAGCCCTCGGCCAATACGCCGCCTTCGAGTGCGCCTGTCCCAAAGACCATGAGACGCGCATGCTGCCCGACGACGACCGCTACGCCATCATCCTCACCTGTCCCGACTGCGGCTCGCGCTTCGAGCTCACCTACGGCAACCCCCTCGAAGGCGCCTCGACATCTTGTCCACTATACGCCTACAACACCGCCTACGACGGGCAGGTGCTCGAGATTTGGTAGAAAAAGAATCGCCCCAACCTCTTCGGTTGGGGCGACTTGTTTTTACCAGCGGTTGTAATGCACACGGGCGGGGTCCCATTTGTCCTTGGGCTTGGTGTCGCCGTTGGGGTATCCGATGGGCACCACGGCGTAGGGCACCACCGTAGCGGGCAGCTGCAGGGCCTTCTTGATGGGGTCCATGCGGTCGGGATAGGGATAGCAGGCCGTCCAGCAGGCACCAAGGCCGTAGGCCTCCACGGCCAGCAGTAGGTTCTCGGTGACGGCACCCATGTCGTCGCGCCACAGGTGGTTCACCTGCGTCACCGCGGGGCCGTCGGGGTCTTCGCGTGTCGGGGCGGTGAAGACGGTGTCGGCACAGAGGATAATCACGGCGCCGCTCTCCATGAACTTCTGCATGTTGAAGTTGCCCTCGAAGACGGTCTCATACTGGCTCTTGTCGGTCATCACCACAATCTGCCAGGGGCGCAGGTCGCGGCCGCTGGGGGCGGCCATGGCGGCACGGAGTAAGTTCTCCATCACCGAGTCGGGGATGGCCTCGCCGTTGTAGGAGCGCACGCTCTTGCGGTTCAGGATGTTCTGCATCACCACGTCGGCCGTATTGACCTCGGCGGCGGATTCTTGCTTGTTGCCGCAGGCGGCCATCAGCATGGCGGCGGCAGCAAGGAATAATAACGATTTTTTCATTTGTACTGTATTGTTGTTTGGTTTATATCGTTAGCTGCTTCTGGTGTGGTATCATTCACTTCGGGCACAGGGTCGGGGAGCATCTCGCCCTCGGTCACCTTCCCTTCGGTACAGCTGGTGAAAGTCGCTAGGCCCAGGGCCACACCGGCCACCGCAGCGGCCTTGCCGAGGGTCATGCGGCGGTGCAGCTCCTGCTCTAGGTACTTCACCTCGGCCTCGCAGCGCGGACAGGTGCCGTCGCACGGGCCGTCGTAGGTGCATTCATGCTGCTCCAGCGGTATCTGGTTCTCGTCGGCCACGCGTTTGCGTATAGCCTTCAACTCTTTGCAGATGTTCTTGCCGTTAGTCTTCATAGTCTGTTATTTCTAAATTAGTCCATACTATCAATACTGGTATCCAATGCCAACTTATCAGTGGCATTAAGGGCGCTGACAACAGGCTGGCCTGTACGTTGCTCTATCTCACGACGGGCGGAGCCTGCGACGTTACCACCCTCGATGGCAATATTGCGACTCTCGTCAAAGGTTTCCGGTTGACGACTGCGGGAGATGGCGGTGGTGGTAACCTCGGCAAGCATGTTGAGCACCAACTCAAGGTTGGTCATATTGTCGCACAAGTTCTCTTTCTTAAGTCCTTTCACCTCTTTGTAGTCACGCACCGTAAGGCCACTCCAAGCACGGGTCATCTCGTTGGTCAGTATGGCATAGTCGCGTTCCTGGTCAATGCCACGGGCCTTCCATTCGTCTGTCAACTCCTTGCGCATCTCTATGGATTGCAGCCGTTGGTTTATCCACCCTTCGCTGTACCCCTTGGCGCGGTAGAAGTCGGCACCACGTACGATGGCCTTCTCCGGGTCGGCAATCTCGTCCAACCGCTCGGCCCCCACCTGCGCCAACCACTGCTTGAAGGGTTCTGCCTTGGGCGATGGAATAGATTGTACGATACGGAAGACGGCCTTGCTATCAGCAGCAAGGGTCTTTCGATGCTTGCCTGTCTCGGTCAACATATCTACCTGGGGACAATTTGTCCCCATAAACGAGGCAAGCTCAGGGTCACGCTTACGCATTTTCTTGAGGTAATCCGTCGGGTTGGTTGAATCCGTCAGCGCCCCGACAACACCCACCACAGAGAAGTACCACTCCTCTCGTTCTGCATCCCAATGGGTACGCACCTTCTTGTCTTGGAATATCTGAACCTTATTCACTATCTATATATTAAATACTTCTCTCTAATCTTCTTGAACTCGTCGAGGGCGGGTTGCCAAGTGGCGCGGATGTTCTCCTCGCTCATGCCGCTCTCTATCTGGCGGCGCAGGTCTCCGTTGCCGGCCAGCTTCTCGAAGAAGTTGCTCTTCTGGAAGAACTTGTCTTTCGGCACACGACGGTACATCTCCATCAGATATTTGAGGCTAAAGGCCGCAGGAGCCGTTTCTTGCCGCAGGTCGAGGGTATCATTACCGTAAGTAACCCATTCAAAGGGCCAATCGGTGCCTCGCCCGACGCCGCAGTTGGTGCCCTCGAAGAGGCAGAGGCTCGGGTATAGGGCAATGGCATGAGAGGTACGCAGATTGGGCGACGGCGGCACAGGCAGCTCATAGCCCACGCTGTCGCGTTTGTAGCCCTGCATGGGGATTACTCCGAGATTGCACATGATACCTCCCTTCAGCCAGCCTTCGCCGTTAATCATCTGGGCATACTCCCCTATCGTCATTCCGTAGACGACAGGCACAGGGTGCATGCCTACAAAGGAGCGGTAGTGCGCGGTGTCGAGCACCGGACCGTCGACATAGCGGCCGTTAGGGTTGGGTCGGTCAAGGACAGCAAGCGGTATGCCCGCTTCGGCGCAAGCCTCCATCACATAGTGCAGCGTGCTGATATAGGTGTAGAAGCGGCAACCCACATCCTGCAGGTCGAAGACCACACAATCCACATCCTTCAACTGTTCGGGCGTGGGTTTCTTGTTCTTGCCGTAAAGCGAGATGATGGGAAGGCCTGTCTTGGCGTCAACGCTGTTGTCCACCTTGACGCCCGCCTCGGCA
>JAFXUY010000012.1 GCA_017524785.1 Bacteroidales bacterium
CCAGCAATATTTCCACCCACCGAGTCGCATTTTGCGCCTGTCACCGAGGCCAGCGTGTTCACTTTGCCGCCAAGGCGCAGATAACCAAGCAGTGCGAAAATCAAAGCCTCTTTGTAGTCGACGGTGAGCTTGTCGGGAACGGTGATTTCTGTCGAGGGGCTGTACTCGCCTATCTGTTCTATCAGGTAGCTGTTCCATGCGCCACCGCCGGTGACAAGCAGTGTGCCTATCTTGTTAGCCACCAACACACGGCCTATCTGCATGGCTATGTGTGCCGACACCGTGGCCAATGCGTCGCGCACCTTCGACTGCGACGGCACAACACCTATAAACGACTTCACCACGGGCCAGAACTGGTCGACGAACCACTCCTTGCCGAGCGACTTAGGACCCGTGGCGGCATAGTAGTCAAGCATATCGAGCTGGTGCAGCAGACATGTGTGCACCTGACCACCCCGCGCATTGACGCCGCCTTTGTCGTAGGGGTATCCCAGCATGGCAGCCAGCCTATTCAAGGCCATGTTGCAGGGACAGATATCGTAGGCCACCCTAATCCCTGACAACTTGCCCTGTTCTTCGATTGTTCTTCGATTGTTCTTCGATTGTTCTTCGATAGACGATCGAAGAACAATCGAAGAACAATCGACAAACGATCGAGAATCATAACTTATATTCGCGATGCCACCAAGGTTGAGGCAAGCATCGTACTGGCCGAACAACAGCTCGTCGCCTATGGGCACCAACGGCGCCCCCTGCCCGCCGAGGGCCACGTCGAGGGTGCGGAAATTGAACACCACCGGCAAACCCGTCTCGGCGGCTATGGCATCGCCGTCGCCTATCTGCGTCGTCAGGTTCTTATCAGGCTGGTGGAAGATGGTGTGCCCGTGCGAGGCGATGGCCTCTGGCTGTTCTTTACCCTTCAGAAAACGATTGATTACCCGCCCATAATGATGTCCCAACTCCACATTGGCAAGGGCATACTCGTAGGCCGACGCATGCTCTAGCGTAGACAGTCGCTGCTTCCATTCTTCGTAGTAAGGCACAGTCTCGGCCGCCAGCATTTTGTAGCCGTGTTCAGTAATATCGCATAGCGCCAAATCTATTCCGTCGAGCGAGGTGCCCGACATCAATCCTAGTATCTTCATAGGCTGTTCAGTTTAGGGATGATTATTAGGTCGCGAACCATGCGGCAATAGAGGTCCACGCCACACTGGTTGAGGTGGTCTTCGTTGTAGAAATGCAGTGAGTCGTCGAGTCCTGGGACAGGCGAGCAATAGAGCGGGCCAAATTGGGACATATCCTCTTGGAATCGCGGCAGGTTGGTATACGAATCCATCAGCACCCGAGTATCAGGGACCTCTAACATAATATATGGGACGCCCTTGCGCTGCAGATAGTTCGCACACCGCCGCAGAGCCCGCCGTTGGCAGTCCTGTACACAGATGGTCTTGGGCTCATGAGGCTGGGGCGAGTAATGCTCCACCTGACGCTCCACATAGCCCACCGGCACATAGCCATCAAGAGGCTCCACAAAACGGTTCGCCGTGTCGCTCACCAGGTTGTGCAGCAACGCATAGGGCATCGTGCACACCACCCGAAGGTTGCGCGTGCGCAGCGCCATGGGCACCATGTGCCACGATGGCGGAACGGCACTCAGCTGATAGAGGGCCGACTCAACACCGTCGTAAGCCATAATGTCGGGGTGCACCTCGATGACCACCAGCCGCGGCTGCACCGAATCAAGGTACTGGCGCAGCAACACTTCGCTCTGCAAGGGGGTCTGGTTTGAGGAACCGAGGTTCACAATTTCAATATCACGTTCGGCAAAGATGCGTGGGTCGAAGGTGCGGTAGGCATGCGACGACCCCAGAAAGAGCACGTCGGCACCACGATGGGCCGAGACCTCGCGCACCTTGGTCAGCAGACGGTCGTCGTGGCCAAGGGTGTAGGTGACATTGCGCAGCCATCCCGTGCCACCCAGCGCCCACAACATGGACACTACAAAGAGCAGCGCCAGCGGCAGGAATATGATTATATGTTGGACGAAGCGTTTCAAAACTGGAAATATATAAAAGGCATCTCACCCGTCTGGGCGAACGCCAGGATTAAGAATATCAGCACCATATATATAAGCCAGCGTACCCAGCGCCAACGTGGCAGGCGTGCCATGCCGTGCTCCGCCGAGCGGTTCAGCCATTCCACTACCACCAGCAGCGGAAGCGCCAGCAGCAGCACCCGGCAACCCAAATCGCCAAAACCCACAGGATGTTGGAAGAATCCATGCGTCAGCATGTTACACAGGTAGACAACGGCATCGTGGATGGTGTCAGCTCTGAACAACACCCACCCCACGGTGGCAAGAACGAAAGTGAGCAACATCTGCCCAGCCTCGCGCAACGTGGGTAGCAATCGCCCTTCTGACACCACGCCCCGGTGTTTCCTGTTCACACCCAACAGCATCAACGGCAGGAACAGGAGCGCATGGAAAGCTCCCCATGCCACGAAAGTCCAGTTGGCCCCGTGCCACAGTCCACTCAACATGAAGATAATGAAGGTGTTCATCACCACTCGCCAACGGCCCACACGGCTTCCACCAAGGGGAATGTACACATAGTCGCGGAACCACGACGTCAGCGACATGTGCCAACGCCGCCAGAACTCCGCGATGTCGCGACTGAAATATGGCACGTCGAAATTGCGCCGCAGCCTGATGCCGAACAACTTTGCGCTGCCGATGGCAATGTCGCTATAGCCCGAGAAATCGCAGTAAATCTGAATACTGAAAAGCACCGCACCCACCGCCAGCGTGGCGCCGTTGGCACCCTGCATGTCGGCAAAGGCATGGTCTACATAGAGCGCACAGCTGTCGGCCACCACCATTTTTTTGAAGAATCCCCATAGCATCTGCCGCAGACCGTCGACTCCCAAGGCGTAGTCGAAACGCCGCGAGGTTCGAAACTGCGGCAAGAGGCTGGAAGCGCGCTCGATAGGCCCCGCCACCAACTGCGGGAAGAAAGCCACATAGGCGAAAAAAGCCACCACGTCGCGCGTGGGACGCATAGTACCGCGATAGACATCGATGGAATAACTCAAAGCCTGAAAAGTATAGAACGAGATGCCCACCGGCAGTACCAAACCCAGCAACAGCCCGTCGGCACGCCCGCCAAGGAAAAGGTCGGCAAAACTCTGCGCGAAAAAGTCATAGTACTTGAAAAGGCCCAATATCAGCAGGTTGACCACCACATTGCCCCACATTATCCACTTCTTCCGCCGTCCTTCCGCTGACTCAATCCATAGCCCGCTCAAGAAACTCGCCGCCGACGTGAAAGCAATCAGCAGCAGAAAACGCCAGTCCCAGCAGCCGTAGAAGTAGTACGACGCCACTAGAACAAAAAGATTCTGCCACCGGTGCCACCGACGCAACAGCCAGTATATCAAGAATACCACCGGCAGAAAAAGCGCAAATCCAAGCGAGTTGAACAACATATTCAGTGTGCAAAGATACACATTTTTTTTCTACTACACAAAAAAACCGCTAACTATCCGCCAACCTTGCATGACGGCACAAGACAACCATAAACACACAGTGCAATAGAAATCAACAATATACATATATACAGAAACTATTTTTATTTATTTTCACATAATATATGGAAAAATAATCGTAACTTTGCACTTTCAGAATTTTTAAAAAAAATATATAACATGAAGAAAATCATCAACACACCCAACGCCCCTGCGGCTATCGGTCCCTACAGCCAGGCTGTGCAGGCTGGCAACACGCTTTACATTTCCGGCCAGATTCCCATCAACCCTGCCACCAAGACGGTTCCCGAGGGTATTACCGCTCAGACCGAGCAGGTGATGCAGAACATCAAGGCCATCCTCGACGAGGCCGGCTACACGTTCCAGGACGTGGTCAAATCGACCTGCCTGCTGGCCGACATGGAGTATTTCAAACCCATGAACGAGATCTACGCAAAGTACTACAACACCGACTGCCCCGCCCGCGCCGCCTTCGCCGTGAAGGGTCTGCCCATGGGCGTGCTGGTCGAGATTGAGACCATCGCCGTCAAGTAAAACAGGAATCCGAGGCCATGCGTTTCCGTTCCTTCCTACCCCTGCTGGCATTCTCGGCGATGCTGCTGTCGTGCGGCAGCGGCGACGTAGGGTTGCCTCTGCTCGCCCTCGACGCCGAGAGCGAGGTGGTGTGGGAAGGTTGGACGCCCGCCACGCTGGCTGTCGACGGCCAGGAGCCACGCGAAGCGAAGATACACTTCCGCGGCGGCATCTCGTCAGGATACCCCAAGCACTCGCTGGCGCTGAAGTTTCCCGAACGAACTGCCCTCTGCGGACTGCCCGCCGACAAAGACTGGATACTTAATGCCAACTACATAGACAAGACCTTCATGCGCCACAAGCTGAGCTACGACCTCTTCCGGAGGATGAACCCCGAGGCGAACCGCGCACCGCTGTGCGCCTACGCCATGGTGGAGCTCGACGGAAGGCCGGAAGGTCTCTACGTGGTCATGCAGAAGATGGACGCTTCGACGCTGGGCATCAGCAAGGGCGACAGCAGCGCCGTAGTCTTCAAGGAGCCACCAGTCTTCTACGAGGACTCCATTGAGCCACAGAAGAAGGACAACTACTACCATCAGACCTTCCCCAAAAAGCGCAAGGAGGACCGCACGGCACAGGCCGAACGTCTGCACCGTTTCCTCTTCGAAAGCAACGACCTAGCCTTCCACGACAGCGTAGGCACGCTCTTCGACCTGGACAACATTGCCGACTGGCACCTACTGTTGCTCTTCTCCAACAACTCGGACGGGATGCTGAAGAATTTCTTCCTCTACAAGGCCGACGACAGCACACCTTTCCGCGTGGCGCCGTGGGACTACGACCACTCCTTCGGTCGCGACAGCGACAACGAGTCCAACATGTTGGTCCGCATCATCGACTGCGACCGCTCAGTTCTGCTGCGCCGCTTATCTGCATGGGAACCCTACCGGCAGAAACTGGCAGCTCGCTGGCAGCAGCTGCGCACCGACGGCATCGTCAGCCCCAAGGCTTTCGCCCAGATGGTGGAGGAGAACCGCAGCCTTATAGCCAAGGCCGTGAAGACTAACGAGCGCCTCTGGCCAGTGGACAACGCCATCTACTACGACGCCAACGACTTCGACCAGGAGTTGGACATCATGCTCCGCTTCGCAAGCCTCAGCATCGAACGCCTGGACAGCCTATTTTCCGATTTCACACACCCCGAACAAAAACAAATAACAAAATAAAACAACATGGATTTTAGCTTCACCAAACAAGAAGAACTCTTCCTGCAGATGATTCGTGAATTTGCAGAGAAGGAAGTGAAACCCCTCGCCGCTGAAGTCGACGAGGAGGAGCGTTTTCCCATGGAGACCGTCCAGAAGATGGCCAAGATAGGCCTCATGGGCATCCCCATCCCCACCCAGTACGGCGGCGCCGGCGGCACCAACATCATGTACGGCATGGCCGTAGAGGAGCTCAGCCGCGTCTGCGCCACCACGGGCGTCATTCTTTCCGCCCACACCTCCCTCTGCTGCGCCCCCATCCTTGAGGCCGGCACCGAGGAGCAGAAGATGAAATACCTGCCCAAGCTCGCCAGCGGCGAGTGGATCGGCGCCTTCGGCCTCACCGAGCCCAACGCCGGTACCGACGCCGCAGGCCAGCAGACCATCGCCGTCGAGGACGGCGACAGCTGGGTGCTCAACGGCAGCAAGATATTCATCACCAACGGCAGCTACGCCAACGTGTTCATCATCATCGCCATGACCGACAAGAGCCTCGGCACCAAGGGCATCAGCGCCTTCATCGTCGAGAAGACCGACCCCGGCTTCAGCATCGGCAAGAAGGAGAAGAAGATGGGTATCCGCGGCAGCGC
>JAFXUY010000013.1 GCA_017524785.1 Bacteroidales bacterium
AGTCTTACATTGCCCAACAGCGTCGCCCAGCCGGCGGAGTCGGTGGTTTGCAGCAGGGTAACGTCGACGCTGACGGTGTCGTTGACCTGGAAGCCGCGGATGAAGGTGGCGTCGACGCCGGGGGTGTCCATATAGGCGCGGTAAAGCTCGCTGCACTCCTCGGGCGGCAGAGGGCGCGGCAGCCAGCGCCACGCCACCACGGCACAGACTCCGAGCACCGTGGCGACAATGAAACGCAGAAAGTATCTTGTCTCTATCCTCATACTGCCAACAATATTGATTCTACACAAACAACGGCCTCGCCGGGGCGGCTGGCCAGTATGCCGGCCATGTGGTGCCCTTCGCTCTCGGGCACCCTGACGGCGGATACGGCCATCAGCAGCAGCCACGCCGCCACCAGCACGGCCGACAGGCGTGTCAGCCCTCGCCGCACGGGCCTGAAGTTGAGCTCCACCGGCGGACAGTCGTCGAGCGCGCGGTCGAGCCGCTTGCCATATTCAGTCCACTCCTCGCGCAGGGTGTCGAGGAGGTCGTCATCATTGTTCTTGGTATTCATCGTTTAGTTTTTTTAGTTTCTCTTTTATTCGTCGGATGCGCAGCTTCACGGCGTTCTCGCTGGTATCGAGCACGGCGGCAATCTCGCGCATCGGCACGTTGTCGGTATACATGTAGGCCAGGGCCCGCTCGTCGGGAGGCAGCTGCTCGATGAGGAGGTAGAGGCGCTCCGTGAGGTCGTTGCCGGCGTCGCCGTTGTCGACGGCCATGGTGTCGAAGCTTTGGCACTCGAGGGGCACCAGGATGGGCTGCCGCTTGCGGCTGCGGTGCTGCCGCAGGGCGGTGTTGAGGGCCACGCGGTAGACCCACGTGGTCTCCGAGCTGGCGCGGCGGAAGCGGTGGAACGAGCGCCACATCTCGCAGACAATCTCCTGGTAGAGGTCGCGCATGCCCTCGGCGCTGCGGTCGGAGAAGAGCACGCAGATTCGGCGCACTATGCGGTCTGTGCGATGCACCATGGCGGTGAATTTTCTCTCTTGTCGGTCGATTAGCACTACAGGATATTTTCTGCCGTTTATATATGTTAGTAGCATAAACGCGAAAAAAGTGTCGCGAGTATGTCGGATTTAACATTAATTAACACCCCCTGCGTCTTTCGGCGCAGGGGGTGCATTGTTAGTGTATAACCTAAAACTTTAGTCGGCTTCGTAGATGAGCAGCTGGCCGTCGGCCCAGATGAAGAGCAGGGCGTCTTTCTCGTTCTTTTTCGATATCCAGCAGCCGCCGTTCTCGCTGTCGATAACCATGTTGCAGTATTTGCGGTTGATCTTCTGCTCGGCGAGCAGGTGGTCGTCCTTGTCGTAGACCTGCAGGTAGGTGTCGCCGCCGTCGCGCACTATGGCGTACATGATGTCGCCGCTGATGCCGTAGGTGATGAGGTCGACGTTGTATTTGTTCTGCACGTATTCGCGCACCACGACCATATCGGTCACATGGTAGTCGTACCAGTAGCTGTTGCAGTAGAGCCAGAAGCCGGGCCAGTACCAGGGACGCGGGGGCAGGGGATCCCAGAAGATGGGGTGGCAGTGCACATAGTGGTGGTGCCAGGGGTGGTGGAAGTAGGGTGCCGGGTGGATGGGGCGGTGGCTGGGGGGCAAGACGCCGCCGGGACGGCCCGGACGGGCATAGGGCGACACGTCGTTGGCACGGCCGGTGCTGACGCGGCCGCCGGGGGCATCGGCAGGAGCACTGCCGCGGGTGCCTACACGCGGCGAGCCTGACGTAACGTCGCGGCGCGAGGCGCCCTCGCGCACACCGCTGCCACGTGTGGCGGCGGAACCGCTGCCGCGCACTCCGCTACGGCTGGGGGTTACGCCGGCCTCGCGGGCTCCGCGTACCGTGGGTGCCTGGCGCACGCCGTCGCGCGAAGGGGCCGACGAACTGCGCACCGAGCTGGGGCTGGAGCTGCGGCTCGGCGTGCCCATGCTGCGGCTCGACGACGAGTGGTTGCTGCTGCGGCTGGGCGAGCTGTAGGAGCTGCGACTGCTCGACGAGCTACTGGAACGGCTGCCGCTGAACGAGCTGCTGCTGGAGCGGCTACCGCTGAAGGAACTGCCCGACGAGCTGCGGCTGCTGCTGCTCATGGAGCTGCTGTGGCCACCGCCGCTGCGGCTGCCGCCGCCACCGCCGCCGCCGGGGCGCTGTGCGAGTGCAGGCGTGGCGCTCAGCGCCAGGGCCATCATTGCCAGAGTTATGATTTTCGAAGTTTTCATGGTGTTACTCCTTTCTTTTTTTATTGTTGTCTGTTTCGTTTTCTGGTGCAAAGATAGCACTAAAACACCGGTAAATTTCCATTTGCGCCACGTATTTTTCCCCGAGCACGGCAACGGACTAATAATCAGCGTGGTCTTTGGCGGGGAAAAATGAAACAAGCACCTTTGCACAGTGGGTGAAGGTGCTTGTTTCGGCTGTTTCGACGGCTGTTTTAGCCTACATTGCAGCCTGGGGTGACGAGGTCGCTGGGGGTGAGGAGCACCAAACGGCCGTCTTTGTCCTCGGCGCTGAGGATCATGCCCTGGCTCTCGACGCCTTTGAGCTTGCGCGGTGGGAAGTTGGCTATGAAGCAGACCTGACGGCCCACGAGGGCCTGCGGGTCGGGGTAGTACTTGGCGATGCCGCTGACGATGGTGCGGGTGCCCATGCCGTCCTCGATTTTGAACTGCAGCAGCTTGTCGGCCTTGGGCACCTTGGCGCATTCGAGGATGGTGCCCACGCGAATGTCCATGCGGCCGAAGTCGTCGATGGTGACGTTCTCCTTGACCGCGGCGGGCTGCCAGGCGTTGAGGGCGTTCTGCGCCTTGGTGGCCTGCAGTTTGTCGACCTGGGCCTGGATGGTCTCGTCGCTGATTTGCTCGAAGAGCAGCTCGGGGGTGCCGATGGTGTGGCCTTCCATTAGGATGTCGGCGCGACCGGCGTCCTGCCAGCCCTTGGCGGGGAGGTTGAGCATCAGGTGCAGCTTGTCGGCCGTGAAGGGCAGGAAGGGGGCACAGAGGATGGCCAGGTTGGCGCATATCTGCAGCGAGAGGTTCATCACCGTGGCGGTGCGCTCGGGGTCGGTCTTGACGAGCTTCCAAGGCTCGGTGTCGGTGAGGTATTTGTTGCCCAGACGGGCGAGGTTCATCATCTCGGCGAGGGCCTCGCGGAAGCGGTAGGTCTCGATGCTGCGGCCTATGCGCTCGGGGAAGGTGGCCATCTCCTTGACAAGCTCCTGTTCGGCTTCTCCGAGAGGACCGCAGGCGGGCACCTTGCCGCCGTAGAACTTGTGCGTAAGCACGAGGGTGCGGTTGACGAAGTTGCCGAGGATGGCTACAAGTTCGGAGTTGTTCTTCAGCTGGAAGTCTTTCCAGGTGAAGTCGTTGTCCTTGGTCTCGGGGGCGTTGGAGCAAAGGGTGTAGCGCAGCACGTCCTGCTTGCCGGGGAAGTCGCGCAGGTATTCGTGCAGCCATAC
>JAFXUY010000014.1 GCA_017524785.1 Bacteroidales bacterium
CGACCTCCTCGAGGCAGTCAAGGGCAGCGGATGCCGCTACGGCATGCTTCTTTCCGACATAGGATATGTGAAAAATGCACGCCAGTATAATATCGAGAAAGCTATAGAGACGGGTATAAAGATTGCGGATGCGCTCATCAACAACCACTACGAACTCTCGGACGACACCGAGGCTTATCTCAACGGTCTGTTTTCGGTGATTTTCGACGCCCAGACGGGCGAAGTGGTGTGGTTCGGCACTGCACCCCGCAGCTACAAATTCAACCCGATGGACGACAAGGACATGAAGAACCAACTCACCAAACTGTACAAAGCCTTCCTGTAACCCTATCGCAATGAACAATAAAGCCGAGACCAGTTGCTGGCCTCGGCTTTATTTTTGTGCAGCTATTGGCAGACCCCATACAAAGCAATGCCTAACAGCCTTATTCTCATATTGATGTAATGTTGTTCTTATGTTGTTCTTTAGTATAAAACTAAAGAACAACATAAGAACAACATAAGAACAGCATACGAACAGACTGTGGTAGAAGCACTTCAGCGAGGGCTGAGATAGTGGCGCCGTATGTGTAGGTGGACGAACTGGACGGTGGCGGTTTACGTTTTTATTGTAGGCCGACACAATAACATCGTGCAAGAATGCGTTATCTGTTGCATACAAATAGAATTTGCACTAATGAATATACAATCCACCCCGGTGCTGCTGCTGACGGGCTATCTGGGCAGCGGCAAGACGACACTCCTCAACCGCATACTGAACAACAAACGCGGCATCCGCTTCGCCGTAATCGTCAACGACATCGGCGAGGTGAACATCGACGCCGACCTCATCGAGAAAGGCGGCATCGTGGGGCAGAAGGAGGAGAGCCTGGTGGCCTTGCAGAACGGCTGCATCTGCTGCACGCTGAAGATGGACCTAGTGGAGCAGCTGCGCGACATCACCAGCCAGCACCGCTTCGACTATATCGTCATCGAAGCCAGCGGCATCTGCGAGCCCGAGCCCATCGCACAGACCATCTGCTCTATCCCCACCATGGGACCCGAGTACATGAAGGACGGCATCCCCGTGGTGGACAGCATCGTCACCGTGGTCGACGCCCTGCGCATGAAGGACGAGTTCGGCAGCGGCAAGAACCTCCTCAAGCCCGGCCTGGCCGAGGACGACATCGAGAACCTCGTCATACAGCAGATAGAGTTCTGCAACATCATCCTGCTGAACAAGGCCTCCATGGTGGAGCCCGACGAGCTAGGCCGCATACGCGAAATCATCCGCGCCATACAGCCCAAAGCCGAAATCATCGACTGCGACTACTGCGACATCGACTTCAGCAAGATACTCTACACCGGCATGTTCGACTTCGACAAGGTGGCCACCTCGGCGGCGTGGATTGACCAGATAGAAGGGCACCACGAGGATGAAGATGATGACGACGATGACGAACACGAAGAGCATCACCACCACGAACATCACCACGAGCACGAGCACCACCATCACCACGACGACGAGGGCGAGGCCGAGGAGTACGGCATCGGCACCTTCGTCTACTACCGCCGCGAGCCGATGAACCTAGGCCGCTTCGACGAGTTTGTGGCCCGCCGCTGGCCCAACAGCGTCATCCGCGCCAAAGGCATCTGCTGGTTCCTCTCCGAACCCGACACCTGCTACATCTTCGAGCAGGCCGGCAAGCAGGTCTCGCTGCGCGACGCCGGACAGTGGTACGCCACCATGCCCGACGACGAGCTGCTCGACTTCATACGCCGCAACCCGGACCTGCAGCGCGACTGGGACGACACCTACGGCGACCGCATGCAGAAGCTCGTCTTCATCGGCCAGCACATGGACCGCGAGGCCATCACCGCCGCCCTCGACGAGTGCCTGTCGAAGTCGTACTAGCCAAGAAATGAGGAAAGATTATCAGGGAAACATAATATTTTAATTTGCACTTCAAATACAGGCCTATGAGTAAAGCTTACCGCAATCTTTTGCAGAAGGAGATAGAGCAGCTGGAGCGCCAAGGAAACTGCGCCGAGGACTGGTCAGCCGTGCTGGTAACCGAGCCATTCGACGCCAGGTGCGTGAGGAACAGCACCTTCGAGGGTTCCGTGTCGCTTGGCAGCATAGCGGACTGCCGTCGCACCAACGGCGCCTTGGAGCTGAAAGAAGGCATATACGGCTCGCTGCTGCGCGACGTAGCCATAGGCGACCATCCCACCGTGCACAATGTGCGGATGCTGAGCCACTACACCATAGGCGACAACGTGCTGCTGTTCAACATCGACGAGATGACCGCCGACCCCTCGAACCCTGTGTGGATGGAGCCGATGAACGAGAACGGCGGCCGTCGCATACTGCCTTTCGGCGGCATGACCACTGGCGATGCCTATCTTTGGGCCCGTTACCGTGGTCATAAAGGGTTGATGGAACGTCTGGAACAGTTTACCTATGACCTCCTCGGCACCGACGAGGGCCGTTATGGCCGCATTGGCGACAGCTGTATCATAAAGAATACCAAGAGCCTGTACAACGTCATCATACGGTCGGCCAATGACGACCGCACAGTGGTGGACAGCTGCATCACGCTACGCGACGGCGTGGTGGGCTATGGCTGCACGCTGGAATACGGTGTCATCGCCGTGCGCTTCCTGCTGGGCGAGCATGTGCACCTGGAGTTCGGCCTGAGGCTGAACGACACCGTGGTGGGCGACAACTCGACCCTGGCGCGCTGCGAGGTGGGCAACAGCATCATCTTCCCCGCCCACGAGCAGCACCACAACAACTCGTTCCTCATTGCCAGCCTCATCATGGGCCAGAGCAATATAGCCGCCGGTGGCACCATCGGAAGCAACCACAACAGCCGCACAGCCGACAACGAGCTGGCCGCCGGCCGTGGTTTCTGGCCAGGCCTCTGCTGCTCGTTCAAGCACTCGAGCCGCTTCGCCAGCTACTGCCTGCTGGCCAAGGCCGACTACCCCTCGGAGCTTGACATACAGCTGCCCTTCGCGCTGGTGAACAATAACGTCGGCAAAGACCAGCTCGAGGTGATGCCTGCCTACTGGTGGATGTACAACATGTACGCCATGGACCGCAACAGCAAGAAGTTTGCCAAGCGCGACAAACGCAAATACAAAGCGCAAAACATCGAGTTCGACAACCTGGCACCCGACACCGCCGAGGAGATACTGCACGGCATGGCGTTGCTGCGCGGATGGATGGCCAAAGCCAAGAACGGCACAGTCTATGCCGACGGCATGGAAAAAGGCAAGCGTCCAACGGTAATCCTCAAGGGAGAGGAAGGGCTCAAGGCTTACGAAGAGATGCTGGTCTACTATGCCATGAAGACGTTGGAGAGCGGAGAGTGGAAAACGGAGAGTGGAAAACGCGAGAAAGAATGGGTCAATATCGGCGGCCAGCTGGTGACAAAAACCGACATGGAGCAGCTGATAGCCGACGTGGAGAGCGGCGCCATAGGCAGCTGGAAAGAGCTCAACAACAAGCTCGACACCCTCTGGGAATGCTACCCCGCGCAGCGCAAGGCCCATGCCTACGGAGTGCTCTGCGAACTGGCCGGAACCGACAAGCTGAACGAAGAGCAGTGGGAAAGCTACCGCAAGCGCTATAGCGAGATACAGAACTACATTGAAGAACAGAAGATTGCCAGCCGCAAGAAAGACGACGGGAACCCCTTCCGCCGCATGACCTACTGGGACGACGACGAGATGGCGGCAGTGCTATGAACAGTAGAATCACCATAGGACATCTGGCCTGTGCCGGGGCATATATTATCTTCGGCATCAACGTGGTGGTGTGCCGCGACATAGCCACCGACGGCGGGCTGGAGCCTATCGTGCTTTTTGCAATGCGGTCGCTGGTGGCAGGAGCCTTGTTCTGGCTGGTTTCGCTGTTCGCACCACGGGAGAAAGTGCCGCCGCGCGACCTGTTGAAATTGGCCGGAGCCGGAATCCTCGGATTGTTCCTGCCGCAGCTCACATTCCTGCATGCCATAGCGCACACCACACCGGTCGACCTGTCGGTGATGAGCACCACGACACCTATCTTCACCATGTTCGTGGCAGCCATATTCCTCAAGGAACCAATAACATGGAAGAAAGCCTTGGGTGTGGCAATGAGCTTCGGCGGCATACTATGGTTGATATTGCAGAGCACCTTCGGTTCGGGCGGCGCATCGCAGACCGAGCCGATAGGCATCATGTTCTGCTTTGCCAACTACATCGTCTTCGCACTCTACCTCGGCACCTGCCGGCCGCTGATAGCTCGTTATTCGGTCGTTACAAGCATGAAATGGATGTTCCTGGTGTCGTTCATCATCTCCATCCCCTTTACACTGCCACACCTGCCGCAGAGCGATTTTGCCGCCGTGCCGGGCCATGTGTGGTGGGAGATAGGCTTCATGATATTCTTCTCTACCTTCATAGCCTACTACCTCATCCCTGTGGGGCAACAGAGAATCAGGCCCACGCTGGTGAGCATGTATGGCTACCTTCAGCCCATCATAGCCATTGCCGTGGCCATCTGGACGGGCATGGACCGCCTGACGGCGACCAAGGTGGTGGCGGCACTGCTGGTGTTCGCCGGAGTGTGGGTGGTGAACCAGAGCCGGGCAGCGGCAACGCCCAAGTGAGGCTTTTAATGTTTTTTTCGATATACGCGGGTTGCACTATTTAAAAAATAGTGTATCTTTGCACGTTGAAAGAAACGCATAAGACATGAGTAAAGATATAGTTTGCAGTGGCATACGCCCCACCGGCAATCTCCATTTGGGCAACTATTTCGGTGCCCTGCGCAACTTTGTGAAGATGCAGGACGAAATGGACTGCTACTTCTTCATTGCCGACTACCATTCGTTGACCACACACCCCACGCCGGGCAGCATCTACAACGATGCCCGCGCCATACTGGTGCAGTATCTGGCTGCCGGCCTCGACCCCGAGAAGGCTACGATATACCTGCAGAGCGACCTACCCGAGACCATCGAGCTCTACCTCTTCTTCAACATGAATGCCTACCTCGGCGAGTTGGAGCGCGTAACCTCGTTCAAGGACAAGGTCCGCCAGAACCCCAACAACGTGAATGCCGGTCTGCTCACCTACCCCACCCTGATGGCTGCCGACATCCTGATACACAAGGCCACCCGCGTTCCCGTGGGCAAAGACCAGGAGCAGCATTTGGAGATGACCCGCACCTACGCCCAACGCTTCAACACCATGTACAAGGCTGAAGTGTTCCCCCTGCCGCAAGCCATCGGCAGCAGCACCGGATTGGTGAAAATCCCTGCCCTGAACGGCAGTGGCAAGATGGGCAAGAGCGAGGGCGAGGCCAGCACCATATTCCTCACCGACGAGCCGTCGGTAATCCGCAAAAAGATTATGAAAGCCAAGAGCGACAGCGGTCCGACGGAGATGAACCAAAAGAAGCCGGAAGAGATTGAGAACCTCTTCTTGCTGCTGAAGGCTGTTTCGACACCCGACACGGTGGAATACTTCGACGACTTGTACAACCGCTGCCAGATTCGCTATGGCGACCTGAAGAAGCAGCTGGCCGAGGACATGGTGGCTTTCGTGGAGCCTCTGCGCCAACGCATACTGGAAATAGGTGCCGACGACGATGCCCTGCGCCGCATTATGGACCACGGCAAAGAGAAGGCCCGCGAAAGCGCCCGCAAGACCATCGACGAGGTGCGCCACGTTATAGGCTACCGTAATTAAATGGGAGTAAAAGGAACATACGTCTATGAATACGAGCGGCCGATGCTTACGGCCGACTGCGCCGTGGTGAACAGTAGCGGCGAGTTGATGCTGGTGCGCCGTGGCGGCGAACCCTTCAAAGGCTGCTGGGCTCTTCCGGGTGGATTCATGGAGATGGACGAGACGATAGAGCATTGCGCCGTGCGCGAACTTGAAGAGGAGACCGGCATCCGAGTGAACGAAGGCGACCTGCGGCTGATAGGCATATACAGCACACCGGGTCGCGACCCTCGCGGCCGTACTGTGACAGCGGCCTATGCAGTGACGGTTGACGACTGCACTGCGACAGCGGGCGACGATGCTGCCGAGGTGCGTTGGTGGCCTCTTAATGAGTTGCCCCCAATGGCTTTCGACCATGCACAGATAGTCGGTGACGCCCATTTCCAAAACAAGATGCAATAAAAAGAGTCGGCACGATACCCAATATATCATGGCACACAACGACAAATCCTCAACAGCAGGCAACCTGATTCTCATCCTTGTGGCAATGGTGCTCGGGGTGCTGATAGGTGTCATGTTCGCTTCGCACGACAGGAGCGAACACCCCGACGGCACACTGCAGGGCAAGGTGAGCGAGGTGCTGCAGCTGGTGGAGAACGAGTATGTCGACGAAGTAGATATAGATTCGCTCAACGAGCAACTGCTGGCAGTGGTACTCAGCGAGCTCGACCCCCACAGCACCTACCTCTCGGCCAAAGAGACCGAACACACCGACGAGATGATGCGCGGCAACTTCGAAGGCATTGGCGTGGTGCTGCACAGCGAAGACGACTCGGCATACGTGGGCCAAGTGCTACCTGACGGACCCTCGACTGCCATCGGCTTGCTACCCGGCGACCTGATACTTACCGTCGACGGCGACACCGTGAGTGGCGTCGGTATGCCCAGCGACTCGGTGGTGGCGCGTCTGCGCGGGCCACGGGGGGTGAATGTCACCGTCAACGTGTTGCGAGAAGGCGAAGGCGAAAAGTCCTTCACCATACGCCGCGGCGTGGTGGCACACACTACGGTCAATTGCGCCAAGATGCTCGACGACACTACCGGCTACATATACCTCTCCAGCTTTGCCTCGACCAGCCATCGCGAGTTCCATGACGCATTGGTACAGCTGAAGCAGCAAGGCATGCAACGCCTGATATTCGACCTGCGCGACAACAGCGGCGGAGCACTGCATAGTGCCGTAGGCATTGCTGGCGAGATGCTGCCCGCAGGAAGCCTGATTGTATATACCCAAGGAGCCCATAGCCGCCGGCGCGACTTGAGAGCCCATGCCGGCGGTCTGTTCACCAAAGGCAGCGTGATAGTGATGGTCGACGAGAACTCGGCCTCGGCCAGTGAAGTGGTGAGCGGAGCCTTGCAAGACAACGACCGCGCCCTGATAGTTGGACGTAGGACTTTCGGAAAAGGTTTGGTGCAAGGCGAGTTCGAGCTGAGCGACGGTTCGGCGGTGCTACTCACAACGGCGCGCTACTACACACCCTCGGGACGCAGCATCCAACGTCCCTACGGCGATGGTACCGACAAATACTACCGTGACTACATAGAGCAGCTGTTTGGCGAAGCCTATGCCGACAGTATGACGGTGCATATCACCGACTCGACTCCTTACAACACCATTGGTGGCCGCACAGTGTATGGCGGCGGCGGCATAACCCCCGACCTACTGCTGCCCTACCGCAAAGACGAATCGTTCGTCTACTATAACGCCCTCGTCCATCAGCTCCTCATCAACCGAGTAGCATTCCGCCAGGTGCGTCGCCATGCCGCAAGCATGTTGCAACGCTACCCTACCGCCGAAGCCTTCAAGAATGGCTATACGGTGCCCGACAGCGTAATTGAAGAGCTGGTGCGCGAAGGCGAGAAACGCGGCATAAAGCGCAATGCCAAGAGTCTTGCCGCACAGCGCAAACTGATATTGGCGGGTATCAAGGCCAACATAGGCCAATGCCTCTACGGCAACGATGCCTTCTACGACGCCTACCTGCCTATGGACGAAGACCTGAACCGAATTAAGAACATAAAGATAGAGTTGAAATGAAAAGACTGACAGCCATACTGCTTATGGCTCTGCTGCCGCTGACAGCTGCCATGGCGCAGAAAAGCACCCTTAACGCCACGCTGAAAGGTGTAGACCAAAGCGTCAAAGTGATAGTCTGCGAACCGCAAGGCGGACGCTTGATACCTGTTGACACACTGACTCTGGACAAAAAAGGACACTTCAGCGTGGAGCGCAACAGCACGGAGCCCCAGTTCTTTGCCCTGGCACTTACCATCGACCGCAGCCCCATGGTGCATGTCATCCTGCTGCCGAAAGAGAAAGTGACCATGGAGCTGGCCTACAATCCCAATGCCAATTTCCTCAGTATAGCCTCGACCAAAGGCTCAGACAATATGGAGCTGTACAAAGGATATACCGATATCGTCAGCGCCGTCATTGCCGACCCGTCGTTGCAGACAGGCATCAACGAAGAGATTGCCCACCTGCTCGACAACCGTCCCAACGTGCTGATGAGCGCCTTCCTGGTGACCTACTTCGAGTCAGCCTTCGAACAATATGCATCGCTCTACAAGAAGATACACACCAGCCTTGCCCCGACCTACTCCAACCACGACTTTGTGCGCCACCTCGAAGACAAACTGCGCACCGCAGTGGTTGCCGGCATGGAGGCTCCCGACATAGCCATGACCGACCGCGACGGCAACATACGCCGCCTCTCCGACATGCGCGGCAAAGTGGTGCTCATAGACTTCTGGGCTTCGTGGTGCCGCCCCTGCCGCGCCGAAAATCCCAACGTGGTGCGCCTCTATCATACCTACAAAGACAAAGGCTTCGACATCTACAGCGTGTCGCTCGACAACAGCCGCGAGAAATGGCTACAAGCCATCGATGCCGACGGACTGGTGTGGGAAAACCACGTAAGCGACCTGCGCGGATGGACTTCGTCGGGTGGCAAGACCTACGGCATCAGCTCTATACCCGCCACAGTGCTTATCGACCGCGACGGCAAAGTGCTGGCACGCAATTTGCGGGGTCAAGAATTGGAAAACAAACTCAAAGAAATATTCGGACAATGATAACAACAACACAGATAGAGATGGCCTTGGGCCATGTCAACGACCCCGACCTGGGTCGCAGCCTGACAGAGTTGGGCATGATTGAAAACATAAAGGTCGACGGCAAGAAGGTGAGTTTTGACTTGGTACTCACCACGCCTGCCTGCCCCATGAAGAAAAAAATGAGCGACGACTGCATAGCCGCCATCCACGAGCTGGTAGACCGTGAAGCCGAGGTGGAGATAAACCTCACCAGCCGTCCGCAACCCGACCCCAAAGAGGAGTTCAAAGAAGTGTTCGAGCACATCCACAACACCATCGTCGTTGCTTCCGGCAAAGGCGGCGTTGGCAAAAGCACTGTGGCCGTGAATCTGGCCATATCGCTTGCCAAGACCGGCGCCAAGGTGGGCCTTGTCGACGCCGATATCTATGGCCCTTCTATTCCCATCATGCTTGGTGTCGAGGGCGAAGAGATATACGGACACCGCGTAGGCGAAAAGACCTATATGCTGCCTATCGAACGCTACGGCATCAAGCTGATGTCGGTGGGCTTCTTTGTCGACCCGTCGAAGGCCCTCGCATGGCGCGGTCCCATGGCCAGCGGTGCTCTGAAGCAGATAATCACCGAGACATGGTGGGACGAGATCGACTACCTCGTGGTCGACATGCCTCCGGGAACCGGCGACATACAGCTCACCCTGGCGCAGACCATGCCCGTGACCGGCGCCATCATTGTCAGCACACCGCAGCAGGTGGCCCTGGCCGACGTGGTGCGCGGCGTTGAATTGTTCCGCAACGAAGCCGTGAACATCCCCGTGCTGGGCTTCGTCGAGAACATGGCCTACTTCACCCCTGCCGAGCTGCCGCAGAACAAGTACTACATCTTTGGCAAAGGCGGATGCCGCAAGCTTGCCGAGGAGATGAACATACCGCTGCTGGGCGAGATACCGCTGGTGCAGAGCATTGCCGAGAGCGGCGACAGCGGCAGGCCCGCCGCGCTGTTCAATCCCGCCAAGACCGACGACCCTGTGCGCGATGCCTTCGACGCTGTGGCGCAGAACACCATCAAAGAGATTTGCAAACTTAACGTTAAATAATTATGACCGAACAGGAGAAACCCGCCGTAGAGCAGAAAGTGAAGAACGCTCTGGAACAGATACGCCCCTACCTGCAGCAGGACGGTGGCGACGTTGAATACATCGACATGACCGCCGAAGGTGTAGTCATCGTGCGTCTCAAAGGCCATTGCGGCAGCTGTCCGCATGCCATGCAGACCCTTAAGCAGGGCATAGAGCAAGCTCTGAAACGCGTTATCCCCGAAGTAAAATCAGTGGAGAAGATATGATCTACACCAAAACAGGCGACAGTGGCACCACCTCGCTGGTGGGCGGCAGCCGCGTGAACAAAGACGATGCCCGCGTCGAAGCCTACGGCACTGTCGATGAACTGAACTCGCACATAGGCCTGCTGGCCGAGATGATGCGCCAGCGCCAGGGCGGCTACTACGACGAACTGAAAGCCGTACAGCACAACCTCTTCACCCTCCAGACCCTTCTGGCCACCGAAGACGAGACTATCTATGCCCGTCTGCCACAGCTCGATGAAGAGGAGGTGGAGATACTCGAGCGGCAAATCGACACCATCACCGACCAGCTGCCCAAACTGCACAACTTCGTTATCGCCGGCGGCAACCTTGCCGGTGCCCAATGCCATGTGTGCCGCACCGTGTGCCGTCGCGCCGAACGCCGTATCGTCACTCTGTCTCACGACGTTAAGGTCGATGCGACAATACAGCGTTACTTGAACCGTCTATCCGACTACCTGTTTGTACTGGCACGACAGGCCGTAGTTATGGACGGAAAGACCGAAGATTTGTATATCAACTAATTGAAAAAATTATTTGCCAGTATTGGAAAATAGTGTACTTTTGCAAAAAAAATTGAGAAACAGAGTATGTATTGGACACTTGAATTAGCATCGAAACTGGAGGATGCACCTTGGCCCGCAACGAAGGAAGAACTTATTGACTATGCGCAACGTACAGGTGCTCCCATGGAGGTTATTGAGAACTTGCAGGAGATAGAGGACGAGGGCGACCAGTACGAGAGTATCGAGGACATCTGGCCCGACTATCCCACCAAGGAGGACTTTTTCTTTGAAGAAGACGAATATTAGTATTGTAGGGTCGGGCAATGTGGCCACTCACCTTGCCATAGCCCTGCACAACGCTGGACATACTATACGTCAGGTTCTTTCACGTTCCTACGACCATGCACGTCTCCTCGCCATGCGCGTGGGAGCACGGCCCATTGACTCATGGCTGCGACTCGACGAGGATGCCGACATATACATCCTTGCCGTCAACGACGATGCCCTCTTCGACCTTGCTCTCGACCTGCGCCTGCCTGCCGCCACCGTAATCCATACTTCAGGCACCACCCCGTCCACCGTGCTGCACGATATAAGCCGCAAGAACGGCGTTGTATGGTCGCCGCAGACCTTTGTGCGCGACATTGCCATGGACTACCGCCATCTGCCCCTCTGCATCGAAGGCAGCTCGCCAGAGGTGGAAGCCACCATTGCCGAGCTCTTCGGCACCGTCAGCGACAATATCCATTTTCTCGACTACGAGCAGCGCCGCCGGGCGCACCTTGCCGCCGTCATTGTGAGCAACTTCGTGTGTGCCGTCAACGCCACGGCGCAGGAATATATGCAGACTAACGGACTTGATTTCGAAATGCTGCGCCCGCTGGCAGAGCAGACCCTACGCAAGTGGGACTACGGCAACCTGTGGCAACAGATGACCGGGCCTGCCATACGCCACGACGACAGCACCATAGCAGCCCAGCGGCGCCTGCTGGCCAGCCAGCCCGAACTGCTGAAGCTCTACGACCTGCTGACCGACATCATACAAAAGCACTGACCTCCGATGTACGTCGACACCCACTGCCACCTCTACGACGAAGCCTTCGACGCCGACCGCGACGCCGCCGTGCAACGTGCCCTCGACGCCGGTGTCACCACCATGCTGCTGCCCGACATCGACAGCACCAGCACCCCGCAGCTCGACGCCCTGCTGCGTCAGTACCCGCAGCACTTCCGTCCCATGGCTGGCCTCCACCCCACATCGGTCAAGGACGACTTCGAGCAGGAGCTGGCCAAAGTCCACGACCGCCTGTTCGACTCACACATTAACACATCAACAAGCATCCCCTTCGTCGCCGTCGGCGAGATAGGCATGGACCTCTACTGGGACCGCACCTACGAAGCCCAGCAACGCGAAGCCCTCAAGACCCAGATGCTCTGGGCCGAGAAGCTCGACCTTCCGGTATGCCTGCACATCCGCAAGGCACACAACGAGGTCTTCGGCCTGCTTCGCGACCTTGGACGTGGCAGCTACCGCGGCGTGATGCACTGCTTCGGCGGCAGCGTGCAGGAGGCGCAGCGTGCCGTCGAGATGGGCTTCCACCTCGGCATCGGCGGCGTGGTGACCTTCAAGAACGCCACCATGGCCGACGTGGTGAAAGCCGTGCCGCTGGAGCGTCTGCTCCTCGAAACCGACGCTCCCTACCTCAGCCCTGTGCCGCACCGCGGCCAGCGCAACGAGAGCTGCTACATCCCACTCATAGCGCAGCGTATAGCCGACCTCCGTGGCATCACCGTAGCCGAGGTAGCCGACGCAACCTCTGCCAACGCTCGCCGTCTCTTCCGTCTATAAAATCAGATCCTACGTCATCGCCATGAACATCGAACTGTCCGGACACTACAGCCATTGGCGCATTATCCGCTCTGTGCTGCCCAGCATCGGCATGGTGCTCATCACCTCCATCTATTCCATTGTCGACGGTTTCTTCGTGGCCAACTTCGCAGGCAAGACAGGTTTTGCCGCCATCAACCTCACCTTCCCGGTCATCATGATGATAGGCTCGCTGGGCTTGATGATAGGTTCTGGCGGAGCGGCACTGGTGGCCAAAATCAAAGGCGAGGGCTACCCCCTCAAGGCCAACCGCGTCTTCACCATGCTTGTGCAGTTCGGGCTGGCGCTAGGCGTGCTGCTGGGCATAGGGCTTGCCATTGCAGCACCTGCGGTGGCCCGCCTCTTGGGCGCCGACGAACCCATGATGGAAGAGTGCGTGACCTATATCCGGCTCAACATGATAGGCATGCCGGGCTTCGTGCTGCAATGCGCCTTCCAATCGTTCTACATGGCTGCCGAACGACCGCAGCTTGGCACGCTGATGAGCGTGGTGGCCGGCGTCACCAACATAGTACTCGACGCCGTGCTGGTGTGGGGGTTGGGCATGGGCGTGGCGGGCGCCGCCATCGCCACCTCGGCAGGCTGCCTGGTGGGCGGCCTCTACCCAGTGTTCTACTTCGCCTCGCGCCGCAACCGCGGCTCGCTGAGCATCACGCCCACACGCATCATCTGGAGCTACATAGGCAAGGCCTGCACCAACGGCCTGTCGGAATATGTGGGCAACATAGCCATGAACATCGTCACCATCTGCTACAACCTGCAGCTCATGCGCTTCCTTGGCGAGGACGGCGTGGCGGCCTACGGCGTGCTCATGTACATCGCCTTCATCTTCGTCGCCGTCTTCATTGGCTACAACATCGGCATCACCCCCATCATAGGCTACCACTACGGTGCCGGCGACCTGAAGGAACAGCGGTCGCTAATGCTCAAGTCGTTCGCAATCATCGGCATCACCGGCGTGTTGATGACGCTCACCGCCGAGCTTTTCGCCCGTCCGCTGTCGAGCATCTTCGTGGGCTACGACGAAGGTCTGATGGCACTGACGGTCAGGGCTATGCGACTCTATATCGTTGCATTCCTCGTCTGCGGGTGGAACATGTTTGTGTCGGCATTGTTCACCGGCCTCAACAACGGCGTGGTGAGTGCCGTCTCAGCCTTCACGCGCACGCTTGTCTTCGAGCTAGCCTGTGTGTGGCTGCTGCCGGCGCTGCTGGGAATCAACGGAATATGGATAGCCTGGCCCATTGCCGAGATGCTGTCGCTGCTCCTTTCGGCCTTCCTGCTGTTGCGTTTCGCACCCCAACTGCTCAAGAAAGTCCCCTCTGTTTCTTCTTTCCGCCGTCGATAGCGTGTCCCACACGCCCGGTTGACACTTACAGGTGAAGCTCTCTTCGCCCCGTTTGTCGTATCCGCCATCAAGGTCTGCCCAGGGTAAAGACGCCGATGAATAGCCACCCACAAGTTATAAAAAACGTATCAAAACCTAATGTTAAATTTAACATCTCTTACTATAGTAGTTGTTGATAAGGCGATGACTAGGCTATGAGTAGGAGTTGATAAGGAGTTGGTGCTGTGTCATAGGCAGTTACATGTTCATTTGTCGGCTACTGCGCTTTGATACAGAGTGTTATATGCTTTTTTATCGCCGTAACTCACTGATTTCCATTGCGAGCTTGATTGGCAAAAACGAGCGGCATTTTAAGGATTTTTATGTTAATTGAATTACGGCGTTTAACATTTCATTTCGGCACCTTCATGGGGGTATCATTTCCAGAAATGCCTTCAATTGTATTTTTTTTGTATATTTGCAACCACTAACGTTACAATGTATAATGCGATATGGAGTTTAAAGTCAACACTATAGAGGAAGCAATTGAAGATTTCCGCAATGGCAAGTTCGTCATTGTGGTCGACGACGAAGACCGCGAGAACGAAGGCGACTTCATCATGGCCGCCGAAAAGATAACCGCCGAGCATGTCAACTTCATGCTCAAGAACGGCCGTGGCGTGCTCTGCGCCCCCATCACCGAGCAGCGCTGCCACGAGCTGCAGCTCGACATGCAGGTGCACGACAACACGTCGCTGCTGGGCACCCCCTTCACCGTTACCGTCGACAACCTGCTCGACGGCTGCACCACGGGTGTCTCGATGCACGACCGTGCCTCCACCATCCGAGCCCTTGCCGACCCCAAGACCACTGCCGACCAGCTCGGTCGCCCCGGCCACATCAACCCCCTGCGCGCCCGCAACGGCGGTGTGCTGGTGCGTGCCGGCCACACCGAGGCTGCCGTCGACCTGGCCCGTCTGGCCGGTCTACAGCCCGCCGGAGCCCTGATTGAGATTATCAACGACGACGGCACCATGGCCCGCATGCCTCAGCTCCAGGAGGTTGCCAAGCGCTTCGGCATGAAGATCATCACCATCAAGGACCTCATAGCCTACCGCGTGGCCCACGAGACCCTCATCCGCAAGGAGGAGGAGGTCTTCCTGCCCACCAAGTGGGGCAACTTCCAGCTCATAGCCTACACCCAGCTCGACAACGGCATCACCCACATGGTGCTGAAAAAAGGCGAGTGGAA
>JAFXUY010000015.1 GCA_017524785.1 Bacteroidales bacterium
CAACACATATATTATTGTCGACGACCGTGTCCCCACGGCGGGGGAGAAACGGCAGTGTGCCATCGTGGACCCCGCCTGTGAGGCCTCCTTCGAAGATGTGCAGTTGACGCAATATATCGAGCAGGAGCAGTTGCAGGTGACGCATATCCTGCTCACCCACGCCCATGTCGACCATATTGCCGGCCTACGGCAGGTGTGCGAGCACTGGAACCTGCCCGTCACCATGCATGCCGAAGGACGCAAACTACTGAAACAGGCGGAGGCATACGGCTCGATAATGGGCTTTGCCGTAGACAATATGGGCGACCTGAAGGTGCAGGAAATCGACGACAACGACACCATCCACATCGGCAACACCGAGGTGGAATGCCGCTATGTGCCAGGCCATTGTCCCGGCAGCATGTGCTTCGTGCTGCACGGCGAGAAGACAGTCATAACCGGCGATGCCTTGTTCCACTTCAGCATCGGACGCACCGACCTGCCTGGCGGCGACTATCCCACACTGATAGAAAAGCTCAAGACGAGGGTGCTCACGTTGCCCGACGACTACCGCGTACTACCAGGCCACGGCATAGCCAGCCAGATAGGCAAAGAGCGGAAATATAATTCATTCTTAATATAACGGCGAATTATACGAATTCAACGAATGGCTACGCAGGTTAATTGCCAGCAAATTTCTCGAATTATACTGACGCAACAAAACGACAATAATATCCTATTCAAAGAGGAATCTTACAAGATAATTGGTGCGGCCATGGAGGTACATCGATTATTAGGTTGCGGATTTGTTGAACAAATTTACCAAGAGGCTCTAGAGAAGGAGTTTATATTAAGAAAAATACCATACGAACGAGAGAAAGAGCTAAACGTAATCTATAAAGGCACTACCCTTACAAAAACTTTTAAGGCTGATTTTATTTGCTACGGCAAAATAATACTTGAACTGAAAGCTGTAAAAGAATTTGCAGACGAACACTATGCTCAAATATATAATTACCTTAGAGCAAGTGGCATGGATCTAGGTATATTGATTAATTTTGGTTCCGCATCGATTGAATACGAGCGTGTTCCAGCAAGTAAGAAATGGAAATAACTTCGTATGCACAATTAGAGTAATTCGCTTATAATTTAAACTAATTTGCTTAATTAGCATAATTCGCCGTTAAAAGAAAAAACATGGCAGTTAAAATAGATTCCAGCTGGTATGCTGCGCTGAAGGAGCAGTTCGAAGCCCCGTACTTCGCCCAGCTCAAAGACTTTCTGGTCGCCGAGCGGCAACAGTATACCTGCTATCCTCCCGGCAGCAAGATATTCAACGCCTTCGACAGCACGCCGCTTGACAAAGTCAAAGTCGTCATCCTCGGGCAAGACCCCTATCACGAGCCCGGGCAAGCCATGGGGCTATGCTTCTCGGTGCCAGACGGAGTTCAGGTGCCGCCGTCACTGGTGAACATCATCAAAGAGATTAACGACGACCTTGGCACTGCCATACCCACCAGCCGTGGCGACCTCAGCGGCTGGGCAAAACAGGGCGTGTTGCTGCTCAACGCCACCCTCACCGTGAGGGCTCATCAGGCAGGAAGCCACCAGCGTCACGGCTGGGAGACATTCACCGATGCTGCAATAAAAGCCATCTCCGACAACCGCCAGGGGGTAGTGTTTCTGCTCTGGGGCAGCTACGCCATAGCAAAGAAAAACCTAATTGACACCAGCAGACATTTCGTCCTGGTAGCCCCTCACCCCTCGCCCCTATCGGCCTACCGGGGGTTCTTCGGCTGCCGTCATTTCTCGAAAGCCAACGACCTGCTTTGCCAGCAAGGGTTAGAGCCTATCGACTGGACACGAATAGTCTAGCGCACTCCTCCATACAACGTATGCCATCCATAGCCGACGACACTATGCCGCCGGCATAGCCGGCTCCTTCGCCACAAGGGAACAGTCCTTGCAGCTGTGGATGCTGAAGCGACACTTTATCGCGCGGTATACGCACGGGCGACGATGTGCGGCTCTCGACAGCCAGCAGCGATGCCTGGTCGGTGACGAAGCCACGCATCTTGCGGTCGAAATCGCGAAAACCCTGTATCAATGCATCTACAACAAACGGCGGCAGCAACTCGTGCAACGGGCTGTTGATGCACTGTCCCATATAGCCGCTGGGGTTAAGGCTTGCCGAAGGCCTGCGCTGGAGGAAGTCGGTGAGGCGCTGTGCAGGAGCGTTGATGGCATCGCCAGCGGCATGGAAGGTTTGGCGCTCGACCTCCTGCTGGAAACGAAGCAAAGCAAAGACATCCTTGTCGGGTACGTCGTCGAGGCTGACAGTGACGGCTATGCCACTATTGGCAAATGGCGAGTTGCGGCGCGAGTTGCTCATGCCGTTCACCACCTGCTGTCCGTCAGCTGTGGCAGCAGGCACGATGACACCGCCGGGGCACATACAGAAGCTGAAGACACCGTGGGGATTGCGTGATTGCTTGATTGCTTGATTGCTTGAGGAGACCTGGGTGGTGAGGCTATATGCGGCAGGTGGCAAGAACGTCGAATAGTCGCGGCCGTGGTATTGAATCTCATTGATGAGCTGCTGTGGATGCTCAACACGCACGCCGAGAGCGAAAGGCTTGGCCTCGAGGAACCACCCATGCGTGTGGAACAGCTGGTAGATATCGCGCGCCGAATGGCCAGTGGCGAGGATTACAGCGCGGCCTTCGATATTGCCGGCGGTTGTAGCCACCCCATAGACAACGCCATCGCGCACCAGAAGGTCGGTGACGCGGGTGTTGAAATGATATTCGCCGCCATGACCTTCTATCGTTTCGCGCATCGAGGCGATGATGGCCGACAGGCGGTCGGTGCCGATATGGGCGTGGGCGTCGAGCATGATGTCGGGATCGGCTCCATGTGCCACGAAGGTGCGTAGCACGGCTCCTATGTCGCCGCGCTTGGTAGAACGGGTGTAAAGCTTGCCGTCGCTATATGTGCCGGCACCGCCCTCGCCGAAGCACCAGTTGCTGTCGGGGTTCACATATTTCTGCCGTGTGATAGCTGCGATGTCGTATTTGCGGTCGGAAACAGGCTTGCCACGCTCAACGATTATCGGTTTCAGTCCCAACTCCAAAGCCTTTAGGGCTGCGAAGAGACCAGCGGGTCCGGCACCGACAATCACCACCGGCGGTGCCGCATGGCAGTCGCGGTAAGTGGCATTCGGCTGTTGAGCGACAAGCTCGGGCTCATCCTTCATTCGCACTTGCACTGTAGTGTGGTACATCACGTTGCGGCGGCGGCAGTCGATACTGCGACGCACCACGGCCATGCCGGCGATGTCGGCATCTGGCACATTCAATGCGCGAGCCACTGTCTGTTGGCGTTGTTCGGGCTGGTGGTACTGTTCGGGGGTGAGGTCTATGTCGATAATCTTCATTGTATGCACTTAACGCCGATTCAAAACTTTTAGTATGCTGCAACAAAAAAAGGGAAATTCCGCATCTACGGCATTGCAGGATAGAGCAGGTGCGGAAACACCCGTTAGGAATATTTAACAATTATTTATTACATATAGCACAATAATCGGGGAAAGGGGGCGTTATAAAATCGCCATGTAAAGTGTTAAAATGTGGCAACCGAACTGAAAACAAACAAAAAAACAATAAAAAGATGAAGAAAATTCTATTGGCAATGGGTCTGATGACCTTTATGGTAGCCTTCACGGCCTGCCACCAGAAAGAACTCGAAAGTCAGAAAGCCACCATCGACTCGCTACAGGGCGTAGTCGATGCGAAGGACAATGAAATCGACGACCTGTTCCAGATGCTGAACGAGATTGAGAGTAACCTCTCGATGATCAACTCCAAGTATTCGAGCGTGCAGGAGATGCGTCGCAACAACACCGAGGGCAACTACAACCACAAGCAGCAGATTGCCGACCAGATGAGCTCGATAGAGAGCTTGATGGCCGACAACAAAGCCAAGATTGCCCAGCTGAATTCGCGCGTAAGCAGTCTGAACAAAAAGAACAACGACCTGCAGGCTTACATCACCAAGCTGGAGGAGCGCAGTGCTGCCCAAGAGGCCCAGATTGCCGAGTTGCTCACCGAGCTTGAGAACAACAAAGTTGTCATCAAGGGTCTGAACCAGAGCGTCACCGACCTCACTGCATCGAACAAAGAGAAAGACGACTACATCGCCCGTCAGGTGGCCGACGCCAACCGTGCCTACTTCGTGGTGGGTAGCTACACCGACCTGAAGGAAGCCGGCATCGTGAACAAGACCGGTGGTTTCATCGGTATTGGCCGCAAGCAGGGCACCATGGCCGACATGCCCACTGAGCTCTTCACCGAAATCGACCGCACGAAGGTGACCACCATCACCGTGAACAAGAAGAAAGCCCAGGTTATCTCGCAGCACCCCGAGAACAGCTACGAGATGGTGTACGACGAAGAGGACACCAAGGTTGTCGCCTACCTGCGCATCTTGAACCCCGCCCAGTTCTGGAAATACACCGACTACCTGGTTATCTCGACCAAATAATCGGTCCGTCGGACGCATTTGAACCTAAAGAGGTCTGCACCCAAGCAGACCTCTTTTAGAACTTTTAGAAACAAACACAAACAAAAATATATTAATATGAAGAAAACACTATGTCTTGTGCTGGGAGCCATGCTTTGGCTGGCAATTCCCGGCAAGAGTGCACAGGCTCAGGAGCAGACGAAACCCGTCGACCTGACGGTGATGACCCTTGACCGTGCCACGCTCACTGATGCACGTGTCTATTCCGGCGTTGTCGGAGTGGACTATTTTATCGACTCGGTCAACCTGAGTCCCAGCTACACCGGCACCGCCGTGTGGATTGACACCCTGCCCTACACCACTTTGACCGTCAGCAATGGCTACCAGATTAGCGGCGATGTCGACACCAGCTATCGCAACTCATTCGTTATTGCCAAAGACGCCAACAACCGTTTCTACGTGCTCGGTGCTGGCAACGACTACCAATACGGTGTCTTCCAAGCCTCGGTGCAGCTGCTCGGCAGCAGTCTGAACAACTCGGGTTTCCCGATGACCATCAGCCACATGCTTGGCGACAACAACGCAGCCGTAGAGGACAACGTGGTATCGCAAACTAGTCCTCTGGAGAGCCACGGTTGGTTCTACTCGTCGCTTCCCAGCGCAATGTTCTGGGCCAACACCGCCGACGGCATCAGTGCTCTGACACTCCTCAAAGCTGTCACTCTCAGCGGCAACAACAGCCTCAACATCAACAAGGGCCTCACCATAAACCAGAACAGCAAGACCATCACCAACCTCAAGACCGTCCCCGCCATCGTCATCAACAACAGCGACGTGACCTGGGAAGGCCTCGTGGCCAGCATAAACTCGGTGCCAGGTACCAGCAGTCTCTTTGAACTCAACAATGCCAGTCTGATGATACGCAACATCACCGCTACGGCAGCCACCAACATTGCAGTGCTTAACGACGGCTCCTACCTCTCGACCGACGTGTGCAACTTCACCACTCTCAGCGACACAGCCTCCGTCATCATTGTGAACGGTGCCAGTCGTGCCGAGATTGGTGTCAACGTCTTCAACGGTCCTGCCGGCGCGACAGCCGTTACGATGGCTCCCGGCTCCACCGGCACCCTCGACATCACGGAGAACACCGTGCAGAACCAGTTGGGCGGCATGCCCATCTTCGCCTATGGCCGTGTGGAGCGTTCCAATGGCCACTACATGTACAGCCGCGACCTGAATATCGCTGCCGACAGTGCCAACGGTGACACCGTGTACCTCAACATGGACTACACCGGCACCACGCCGCAGACCGTGGCCAGTCCCGCCGTGCTGCAGCTCAGCACCGGTCGTTTGAGCTCGCTCTACGTCGGCAACACCACCGGTACCGTCGAGGTGCTGGGCGGCAAGATAGACCTCATCAACGGCATTTCCGGCAACGGTGAGATTAGCCTCGATGTCGACTCGCTTGGCTCGCTGGCCGTGGCCAACCATCCCACCACCATCGTTGGTGGCCGCTACATGGAGCTTGCCAATGCCAGCGGCGACCCCATCAGCATTGAAGGAGGTAAGTTCGCTGCCCGCTACGACAGCTATGCTGCACCCCGCCACTTCTTCGTGCCCAACACCGATGCCGACTCCGACATCTTCCCCTGGACCATCGGTAACGGCTACCAAGTGACCTGGAAGAACTGGGATTTCGAGCACGACACCACCATCGTCTACAACAACGCCGACAATAAGATATCCCCCATCCTTTCGATTCCTGCCAGCTTCGTTGGCACCGACACCGTCTTCCTGGCATGGTGGGTCGACTCGCTCTTTGCCGACCATCCTTGGGACTTTGAGAACGAGGAGCTCACTTCCGACACAACCCTCTATGCCGAGTGGCACGTCGTCGACCCCTTGGTGGAGGCCTACTTCACCATCCGCCATGTGCGTATCGGCATCGACTCGCAGGATTCCATCGTCGACACCCTGCGCCGCTATGCCACCATCGGAGCACCCATCACCATCCTCCCGCTGAACTATCCCTTCTACCATAGCAACGACGGAGCCAATTCGTTCACCATGCCCGCTACCGACACGGTAATCACCTTCCGCTATGTGCGCGACACCTTCCTGCTGGCATGGAACCTCACCGGCGGTCACTTCACCGACAACTCGCCGCTCATCGACTCGCTGGCATGGGGCCAGCCCATCGACTACAGCCGTGTTCCGGTGCGTCAGGGCCACAACTTCTCGAACTGGCAGAACAACGTCACCGAGATGCCCCGTCACGACATCATAATCTCCGCCATCTGGGATCCCATCATCTATCCCGTGGTGTGGACCATTCCGTCGGCCACCGTCACCTACAGCGCCGAGCCTGTTAGCGGCATCGTTGCCACCTATACTCACGCCGAGGGTACCGACACCGCCACACTGACCTTCACCGACAACGCCACCGGCATCACCACCGACATCGCCGTCTTTGCCGGCAACTACACCATCAACGCCCTTCCCTTGAACGAAGACTTCCACCTCGACCCCGCCACGGCCACCGCAAGCCTGACCATCCAGAAGGCTGAAGTCAGCGCCACCGGTTTCCAGGTTGAGAAAGAGAAATTCTACGACGGCACCAACACCGCCGTCATCAGCGCCATGGGTACTCTCAGCGGCATGCTCGCCAACGACGAGGTGATACTCGACGGCGTATATGCCAGCTACAACGACGCCACCGTGGGTGAAGGCAAGACCATCACCGTGCACTACGGCATAGCCGGTGCCGACGTCAACAACTACGTCCTCGACACCAACGCTTTCGTCGCCGCCACCGACGGTGCCATCATCGAGAAATACGTCTATGAGGACACTGCCAACAACGGTATTGCCGTCAAGGCCTTTGGCTACTGTGCCGGCAGCGACACCATCCGTTACTTCCTTGAGAGCGGCAACCCCGACCAGTACAACCTCATCTTCTCTGACGAGGCTGTGGCACAAGGCTTCACAAACCTCGGTTGGCAGCCCCTCGATGCCACCAACCCTGGCATCATCCTTATCGACATTCCCGTCGATGCCGCCAATGGACTTTACACCGCCAAGCTGGTCTTCAGCAATACCGCCCATGCCAACCTGGTCAGTGACACCGTCACTATCGGATTCTCCGTCAACCTGCCCAAGACCTATACCATGCCCCTCTTCAACGACGTCATAGCACTGGTGGACACCTGCCACTGCTTCAGCGACATTGTATGGCTGCACAGCACCGACGGTGGTGCCACTTGGGATTCTGTGGCCCGCGACGTGTACTACTATCAGGAAGAAGGCGGTCTGACCGGCCAGTATCGTGTTATCGCCAAGATGAACGGTGCTCCCGTCATCTCCTGCGCCCAGGACGATGTGGCCACACTGCTCTCTGACGACAGTGCTCCTGCCACCGTCAGCATCTATCCCAACCCCGCTACCGATCGTGCCAGTGTCACCGTTAGCAACAGCCGCAATGCTGTCCATACTTTGCGTGTGATGAGCATCATGGGTGTCGAGATGGAGAACACCACCTTCACCGGTGACAACTGCCAGATAGACCTTGGAAACTACGCCAAGGGCAGCTATACTGTCAGCGTCGACGGCATTGTGGTGCGCGTCATCAAAAAATAAAAGCAGTATCAACGAATAAAGGAATATAGCAATGAAAAAAATATTCATCCTGTTTGGTGTGCTGGCCCTCGCCATTGGTGCCAATGCCCAGAGCTATCAGCACAGCAACTATATTGGACTAAACATCAATGGTGGCTTCAACACCATGACCTACAACCCCGCCACTGGCGATGCCAGCCTTGGTTTAGGTTTCGGCGCCGGACTGCGTTATACGCACTTCTTTGGCACCCACTTCGGCATCGGTTTCGGCGCACAGTTCAACCATGCCCAAGCATCGGCCCTGTACGACTTCACCGAAGTCACCACCGGCCTTACCCACGACGACAATGGCAACCTGACCTACGACCTCAACACCGTCTACGACGGCTGGCGCGAGCGTCAGACCATCAACTACCTCAGTGTGCCCGTAGAGCTCTACTGGCGTGCTCCTGTCAGCGAACGTGCCTTCGTGCTCATCGGCTTGGGCGCACAGTTCGACATGCCTCTCAACGCAAAGTACACGGCCAACGAAGGTTCGTACAAGAACACTGGTAACTTCTACGTCAACGGTGCACCTCTGTCGTACAGTGTCGAAGACCTGCCCAACCACGGCTTCCAGACCTACGATGCCGACTTCGAGAGCGATGTAACCATCAACAAGAAAGGTATCAGTGTCATTGCCGACCTCGGCTTCAACTACGCCCTCAGCAAAAACTGGGGTCTCTACTTCGGGATCTATGGCGGCTACGGTATCACCAATTTGCTCGACAGCGTGAGCAGCGACCCGATGCTCAAGATAAACGAGGAAGATGCTTCGAAGCTCGACTACAATGGTACCTTTGCCTCCAACCAGATTGACGCCCTGCACCTGCTCAACTTCGGTGCAAAACTTGGCATCAACATCGGTTGGGACTGCGAGAAGAAGGATGGCAGCAAAGGCAACAAAGACAACGACGACGCCGAGCTCACTGCCTATGACGACAACAACAATGCCGCCGACAACAAGCAGGGCAAGGACAACAAAGATGGCAAGGACAATGCCGCCAATAGCGATAACAACAACAACGCTGGCAACAACAACGGCAACGCCGCTGACAACAATGACAAAGCTGGCAACAACAATGACAATGCCGGTAACAACAATGCCGGCAACAACAATGGCAATGCCGCTGGCAACAACAACTACGGCAACGACAACTATGGCAATCAGGCTTACGGCAACGACGGTGCCGACGAGACACCCGAAGAGGCTGCTGCCCGCGAAGCCCGCTGCAATGCCCGCCGCATGAACAACCCCGATATGGCCCAGGCCCTCAACTCCATTGATGCCGACCTTGACGAGGCCGAGCAGATGGCCAACGCCACTGGCGACGAGAAGGCAAAGGCTGCCGTCGAGGATGCCCGTGCAAAGGCTGCCGATGCCAAGGCCGCTTACAAGAACGGTAAATACTGCCGTGCCTACGACCTCCTCAACGAGGCTTATGGTGCCATAGCCGACAGCTATGCCAACGATGCCGACGCCTATGCAGGCAAGTCGGGCAACGACGATGCCAAGAAGGCTGCCGAAGATGCCGCCCTTTATGCCGAAGCCGCCCACAAGGATGGTCTGGACTGCGCCATGGCCGCCGGCCGCAATGCCCGTATCAATGCCGAGATAGCTCGCGACCAAGAGAACGGTGGCAAGAAAGCCAACGCATGGAACGACCCGAACTATGCCGACTATCTGGCCAACGAGGCCCTCGCCATGGGTGAGGATGCCAACTGCAAGCCCGCTCAGACCTCCGCCAAGGATGCCTCTGGCAAGGCCTATCGTGGCAACCTGGCCGACAGCTATGCTGCCAGTGCCAAGTCGTTCTCCGAGTCGGCCAACAAGTATGCCTCGCGTACGGACAATCCCGAAGCCAAGGAAGCCGCTGCCGAGGCCACACGCTATGCCGCCGAAGCTGCCGAGGCCGCCCGCATGGGTGACACTGCCGCAGCCTACCGTGCCGCCCGCGCCGCCCAGCAGGCTGCCGAGCGTGCCCGCCGTCTGGCCAATGGCGAGAACGGCGATGCCGCCGACAACAACGGTGGCAACAATAACGCCAACAAAGATAATTCTGCCAACAAGGAACCCAACGCCCAGAAACCTGCCGATCGCGCCCAGCTGCAGCAGTATCTCGACCAGATAAACGCCACTGTGCACTTCGATTTCAGCAGCACCGAGCCCAAGTTCGACAGCAAGACCGACCTCGCCATCCGTGCCCTGTGCGCCGCCATGCGTGCCGATAAGAACGTCAAGATTCTCATCACCGGCCATACCGACAACATCGGTAGTGCCGAGAGCAACATGAACTATGGCCAGCGTCGTGCCGAAGCCCTGAAGCAGCTCATGGTCAACCAGGGAGCTCCCGCTGCCCAGATCAGCACCGCTTCGAAGGGTCAGAACGAGCCCGTAGTCGACAACGACACCGACGAGCATCGTTACCAGAACCGCCGCGCCGTCATTACCCTCAAGTAATACGGCACAGCATACAAAGAAGGCGCCCCGCCGAATGGCGGGGCGCCTTTATTATTATAAGACAACATCAGAAGCTCTCTACTGCAACAACAGCATCCTCCCACTCGCTCATCTTCTGCTCCAATTGCTGCTTCAACTGTTCGTATTCCTTATAGAATGCAGTCTCCTGCGGCTGTCCTGTGGCAAGCAATTCATCTTTGGCTGCAATCAACGTCTCCAGATCTTCTATTTCCTTTTCCTTTTGTGCAACGGTGTTCTGCAGTTTGCGACGTTCGCGTTCGCGTTCTTTGCTCTGCTCGTAGGCCTGCTTTGAGGCCGTGTTATCTTTTACCTTAGTGGCAGAACTAGATACCACGGCATCACTGGTCAAACTGGAAGTTTCCAGAAATTCCATGATGTCGCCCTTAAACTCGTGCACAGCACCGTCACGGAACTCGTAGAGCTCGTCTGTCAGGCCGTTGAGGAAGTCGCGGTCGTGGCTCACCACGACAAGGGTTCCTGTGTATTGCAGCAGGGCGTTCTTGAGAATGTCCTTGCTGTTCATGTCGAGGTGGTTCGTCGGCTCGTCGAGAATAAGCAGGTTGCATGGTGTGAGCAGCAACTTGGCCAATGCAAGTCGGGCTTTCTCGCCGCCACTGAGCACGCGCACCTTCTTGTCCATATCGTCGTCGCCGAAGAGGAACCTGCCCAGTATGTTGCGAATCTTGGGCCGAATGTCACCCAGAGCAATGTCGTCGATAGTCTCAAATACAGTGCGGTCCAGGTTGAGCATTGCTGCCTGGTTCTGCGCATAATAGCCCAACACCACACCCGCACCAAGACGTAAGGTGCCGGTATAGTCGTTGATGTCGCCCACAATAATTTTGGCCATTGTCGACTTGCCCTCGCCGTTGCGGCCCACGAAGGCCACCTTCTTGCCGGCAGTGAGCAGCAGGTCGACATTGTCAAAGACCTGGTTGTCGCCGTAGGCCTTACCTAGATGCTGTGCCTCGACAACTATCTTTCCGCTATGGGGAGCCGGAGGGAACTGGAAATGTATGCTTTCGGTCGACACCTCGTCGACGGATATCTTATCCATTCTCTCAAGCATCTTCACGCGGCTCTGCACCTGCTTGGCCTTTGTGGCTTTATAACGGAACCGTTCTATAAAAGCCTCAATCTGCGCCACCTGACGTTGCTGATTGGTCAGTTGTGCCATTTGGCTGGCACGCCGTTCCTGCATCTGCACCACATATTCAGAATAAGGGCAGCGGTAGTCGTAGATGCGTCCGGCGGTAATCTCGATTGTACGAGTGGTGATATTGTCGAGGAAAGTACGGTCGTGACTGACGAGCACCACGGCTCCTGTGTAGGAAGCCAGATAGTTCTCGAGCCACTGAATCGACACGATGTCGAGGTGGTTGGTAGGTTCGTCGAGCAGCAGGAAGTCGGGATGTCGCAGCAGCAGTTTAGCTAGTTCGACGCGCATCTGCCATCCGCCGCTGAACACCGACACCGGTCGGTCGAAGTCTTCGTGTTTGAAGCCGAGGCCAAGCAGCACCTTTTCCGCTGCCTCCCGGCGACGTCCGCCGCCAAGCAAAGCGAGGTGTTCGGTCACTTCATTATGGCGCTCCAGCAGGCGTGTATATTCAGCACTTTCATAGTCGGTGCGCTCGGCTATCTCTGCCGTCAGACGTTCCTGTTCGTGCTCCAGTTCATCCAGCTCGCTGAAAGCCGTCAGTGCCTCGTCGATAACGGTGCCGATGGCATCGGGGACCATCTCTTGGGGCAGATATCCAACAGTCTGTCCTGCAGCAACCACAAGGGTGCCGCTCTCCGGTTCCTGCCAGCCGCAAAGTATCTTTAAAAGAGTGGACTTGCCGGCACCATTCATACCGACAAGTCCAATTCTGTCGCGGTCGCCAATATTGAAGGTCACACCGCTGAATAGGTCGGTGCCTGTGAACTGCACCGACAGGTTGTTTACGCTAATCAACGCAGCGAGAAGTTGACGGGGAGGTTGTACTGCACACGCACGCTCTTGCCACGCTGCTTACCGGGAGTCCACTTAGGCATGGCCTTAACCACGCGGATAGCTTCCTGGCCACAGCCACCGCCGATGTCACGCAGCACACGCACGCCAGTCACCGAGCCGTCTTTCTCGACAACGAAGGTGACATACACACGTCCGGTGATGTTGTTCTCGCGAGCCAACTGCGGATACTTGATATTCTGGGCGAGGTACTTGTAAAGAGCCTCGGGGCCACCGGGGAATTCGGGGTCGTTCTCCACAACCTGGAAAATCTCGTCTTCCTGCACCTCTTCTTCTTCCTCAATCTGTACTGGGGTAATCTCGATGTTAGTGGCCTCTTCCTGACGCTGGAACGAGCTCATATCGACCTCATTCTCCGACTCGGCGTCATCCTCGATAACGTTAAGTTCGGTAACAACTTCGGGCTGCTCGGGAGGGGGAGGGGGAGGCAACTCTTCCTGCTGCGTCTGGATGATAACATCCTCCACTTCGTCCATGGCAGTGCGCTGCACCACCTCGACCTGTTCTTGGTCGTAGCTCTTCCACTCGAAAGCCGCCAATGCGACGGCCATAATCACCACAAGACCTATCTCCAGATAGAGACCGCGGCGATTTTCGAGGTCGGCTTTGGGATTTTTCTTGAGTTCCATATTATTGTTTTTTAATTATTTATTCCAATCGGCAGGTTTTCCATGCACCTACTTTTGACACCGCTAAATTACAAAAAAAAATTGAATTACCAACAAAACAATGTGAAAAAAACAAAAAAAACTTCCCACATGGTTCATTCCAGTTTCAGAGTCACCCTTTTCTACTATTGTTCTTCTATCGTTCTTCTATGCGCGATAGAAGAACGATAGAAGAACAAAAGAGAAAGCGTAGAAAAACAAAGGGAAGCAACAGCTACCTGCCGAGTATCCAGTCGGCGACAGCCTGCATGGCTTCGGGTGCGAAGGTTTCCTCGATGAGGACATACTCGTCGGGAGAACCCGAGGCGCTATGCTGGAAGAGGTGGTTCAAGCCCGACAGCGTGCGGCAATCGGCATGCGGGCACAGCTGCTTTATGCGCTGCTGGTTAGGCTCGGCAAGGACTTGACAGTCGCGGTCGCCGTTGAGGGCCAACACGGCACATTTCACCTTGGGCAGGTATTCTGCGGGGTCTAGGTTAATGAAAGTCTGCATCCACTTGCTATCCATCTGCTGTTTGGCAGCGGCGGCGCTGCCACGTCCCAGGCCGAGGCTGTCTGCCTGTTCTTTGGCAAGTCCTTCAATGTAATGCGAAACAACCGCCTTATAATCCTTCAGGCTGCTCCCAGCAGGCATGGCGAAAAGTTCGCGCATACATGCCAACCTCACGGCCAAAAGACTCTCTCTAATCCCGTTGGCACGGAAGATAGCCTCGTTTTGCTGTAGCATCACGTCGAGACCTGTGCATCCTTGGCCTGCAAGCATCACCACGAACTTCACGTCCTTGTTTCTTGCCGCCACAATGGGGGCTATGGCGCCGCCCTCGCTATGGCCACCGATTCCAAGACGTTTTGCATTCACATGCTTGTTCTTTCTAACGGCGTTGAACATTGCTTCGGCATCCTCGGCAAAGAGGCGCGTATCGGCGCTGTCGAGCGGCCCTGTGCTGGCGCCCATGCCACGGTCGTCGTAGCGCAGCACGGCTATGCCACGCGATGCCATATAGTCGGCTAGCACAAGGAAGGGCTTGTGCTGGAGAATCTCCTCGTCGCGGTTCTGCTGACCGCTGCCGCTGACAAGCACAATGGTCGGGAACTTACCCTTTCCTTTAGGATAAGTGAGTGTGCCCTCAATGTGCACCTTGTTGCCCTGGCTGTCGGTATAGTCGGCCGTGACGGTTTCCTCGTCGAAGCGGTATGGCTGCTGTGGCGTCTGAGGACGGCGCATTTGAAACAGGGTATCGGTGGGATAGAAGGTGATACCCTCTTTGACGATGCTCTGTTTCCAGTAGCCCTGCCATACATACTCCTCCACCGCCGCAGAATGGCTTTCCTCATCCCCGGGTTTGGGGGCGGACTGGAGATGCCGTGCGAGGAATATCTTCAATCCGATGCTTTTGCATTCGATTGTCAGTCTATCGTCTTTAAGACTCCATGCGCTTATGGGTATAGGGTCGGCTGTCTGCATGGGGCTATAGAGCTCGCATGTGCTGTCGCCAAGGTGAATACACAGTGCCAGACCCGCTTTCTGGCTCATTCCCGTATACCATTGTGCGTGGGCGCCAAAGCCCACGCACAGCAGTGCTGCTATAATCAATCTTTTCATTGTTCTTTCTTTTTAGGATACCGCTTGGCCTTCTTGAGGGCCTCGGCCAGTATCCATTCTATTTGGCCGTTAGCACTGCGGAACTCGTCCGCGGCCCATTTCTCAATGGCGTCGTAGATTTCTGAGTCGACCCGCAGTGCAAAGTTCTTCTTCATCGGCTAAACATAACCTTTTCGCTGTTGAACATACGCGTAAGGCCCCACACGGCAATACCGGTATAGACCACGTCGGAGACCAGCGTAACGAACACCGTTGCCCATTGCATCTCGTGGCCGAAGACGGCTGTCATAACCTCTATGCTGTTGTAGAAAGGTATGAGGTACACCAGCATGTTGTCCGAAGCGCCGTTCTGGAACATCGGCAGCAAACCGGCGAGCATCACCACGAGCATAAAGGGGGTCACCATGGTGCCTGCATTCTTCACGTCCTTGGCCAGTGCCGACAGCAGGCTGACAGCCGAGGCCATGATAAGCACCGAAGCGAAGATGACCAGCAGCAGGGCGAAGTAGTCGCTGGTGGTGTAGTGGAAGCCGAGGTCGGCGGCATCGCCCATACCCACCATCTTGGGCAGCGAGAGTGCAATGCCGATAAAGCTAGAGATGCCGCTCAGCAGGGCAATGCCGCTGAGGGAGATGATCTTGCCCAGTGCAAGTTCGTTGCGGCGCATGGGTGTGACGAGCAGGGTGGCTATTGTGCCACGTTCCTTCTCGCCGGCGATGCTGCTGGGGGCTATGGCCATGACGCCGCTGAAGAGCATCATGATGATAAGCATCGGCAGTATCTTGCTCCATATCATGGCGCCAATACTCTCGTCGCTGGCTTGGTCGAGTTCGCTGACGGTGAATGGGCGGCCGTAGTTGTTGAACATGGTGCTCAATATCATGTTGACGCGTGCGGCGGCGTTGTTGGTGCTGTTGTAGTAGATTTCCACCGCTGGCACGCTGTCGTTGGAGATGCCGCCAGCCATCAGGTTGTCGAATCCCTCGGGGAAGCGCAGCAGCACAGCATTGATTTCCTTGTCCTCCAACTGCTTTATATCGTCGTCGGTGACAGCTTTCTCTGTCACCACCACACTGCTGTCCAACGAGCCCAACACAGGAGCAAGGCTCGCGGGCATGTTCTCCACCTGCAATGCCACCACCTCGTTGGCGCCTTCGTTAATCATGTTCTGTATGCCGGTGCCCATGAGGCTATAGATAATATAGATGAGCAAGCCAGGCATGATGACCGTCGTGAACAGCAGCTGGCGGTCGCCAAAGAAGCGTGCAAACTCTTTCTTTATAATGGTCAGTGTGTTGCTTTTCATTCTTCACCTCCTTTCACTTCTTTGTACATTTCGAAGAAGCGGTCCTCGATGCTGAGGCCGTTGCATATTTCAGTCAGTGGGCCACAAGCCGTGAGACGACCGTCGATGATGATACCCACGCGGTCGCACAGGCGTTCCACAAGGCTGAAGATGTGTGTCGAGAGTATTATGGTCTTGCCCTGCGAGCGTAGCTCCTGCAGGTAGTCGGTCACCGTGCGTGCCGTCAGCACATCGAGTCCGTTGGTAGGCTCGTCGAAGATGACGACCTCGGGGTCGTGCACCAGCGATATTACCAGCGAGAGTTTCTGCTTCATACCAGTGCTCAGGTTGGCCACCTTGACCTCGGCAAACTGGTCGATGCCGAAGCGTCCGAACATCTCTTTCTTGCGCTGGTTGCGCACCTCCTCGTCCACGCCGTGCAGCTCACTGAAGAAGTCGAACAGGTAGTTGGGCGTGAAGAAGTCTTCGAGCTTCAGCTCGGAGGTGAGGAAGCCTATCTTGCCACGCACTTCGGCGGGCTGGTTCACCACGCTGCATCCGTCAAGCACGGCGTCGCCGCTGTCGGGGCGTATAAGGGTCGAGAGCATGCGCAGGGTTGTGGTCTTGCCGGCACCGTTGGGGCCCAGCAGGCCGAATATCTCGCCGCGGTAGGCGCTGAACGAGAGATTGTCCACAGCCACCTTGCGCTTGGCGGTGGTACGTTCAATCTTCTGTTGTTTGCGGCTCAGTGTAAAGGTCTTGCTGAGCCCGTCCACTTTTAGTATTTCTTCCATATTTGAAGACAATGTTATTTTTTTGAAGACAACAGAGACAACACGGACAACTTCTCCGGCGGCGCAACATGCGCCGCCATGTTGTTTTTGTTGTCTGCGTTGTCTTTATACATAAATAAGTTGTCGTTTAGTAAATCGAGCCGGTGTTGACTACTGGGCTGGCTCCTTCGTCGCCGCATAGCACCACCATCAGGTTGCTCACCATGGCGGCCTTGCGCTCATCGTCCATCTCCACCACGTGGTCGGCAGCCAGTTTCTTCAGCGCCATGTCGACCATCGAGACGGCACCCTCCACAATCTTCTCGCGGGCGGCGATGATGGCTTCGGCCTGCTGGCGCTTCAGCATCACGCTGGCAATCTCCTGGGCGTAGGCCAAATAGTTGATGCGGGCTTCGACCACCTCGATGCCGGCGATTTCGAGATGCTTACGGATTTCCTGCTCCAGACGGCGGTTGACTTCGTCGCCACCGTTGCGCAGCGTCACCTCGTTCTTGTCCTCGAGGTTGTCGTAGGCATAAAGGCTGGCCACCTTGCGCAGGGCCGAGTCGCTCTGCACCGACACGAAGTTGTCGTAGCCGTTAAGCTTCTGCTGCACCGTGCTGTTGCTGGTGCCGACATTCACCGTGGCAGGCTTTGTCTCTGGCTCGACGTCGATGTTGAAGCATGCCTTGTAGGTGTCCTTTATGCGCCACACCAGCACCAAGCCAATCATGATTGGGTTGCCGCCCTTGTCGTTCACCTTGATGGGAGGTACGTCCATGTTGCGTGCACGCAGCGAAAGCTTGCGCTTCACGTAGAACGGGTTTGTCCAGAAGAAGCCGTTGTCGGTCACGGTGCCGCTGTAGCGGCCGAAGAAGGTCAGCACACGGCTCTGGTTGGGCTGGATAACCATAAAGCCAGGGATATGGAAGCCCCACAGCACCCACAGCAGACCACCAAGGACGCCCAAAACGGCGTTGCCGTTACTGCCGGCTGCAGCGCAACAATAAATCGCCAGGCCTATCACGGCAAGGTTAATAAGAAGATGCATGAAACCATTGTTCATTGCACCCATCAATTTCAGTCTTTCTTTACTTTCCATAGCATTGGTATTTAGTTATTTATTTTATTTCAACCGATATTATTTTCATATCATTTCGAGTGCAAAGATACAACCTTTTTCGGAACCACCAAAATATTTTTAAAAAAAAGATCACCGGCCAGTGGTTGCCGGTGACTATATAACTTTTCCCAACAGCATCAATATTCGAGACCCACATTGTCGAGCCAGAGGGTGTTGCCGATAGTGCCGACGAAGGCTTCGTGGGTTGAGGCGGTGAACATAAGCATGGCGTGGGTGGGAGTATCGTCGGGTTGCGCCCAGCCTTCTTCCTGTATCTCTACAATCTTGCCTTTGCTGTTCTTGGCGTAGTAGGTGATGCCCTTGGGGCCGAGTTTCATATAGTCCTTGTAGGCGGGGTTTTTTCTTGCGTCGCCGTAGATTACCGGCACGCGGAACTCCTTCACCCACTCGGTGGTGGGTTTCTCGATGTGCGTCATGGCGGTGCCCACGCGCAGGGCATGGATGTTGCCGTCCTTGTCCTCCCAGCGTTTCTGCAGCACGAGGGTTACCTCGTGGGCATCGTCGCCAGGCTTGGTTTTGTGGCTGGTGATCTTGCATTTGGTCACGGTGCCTTTGTTGGGCATGGACGAGCGGTAGTCAAACACCAGCGCCGTGGGACGGCCTGTGAATGGGGCGCCCCAGTGCATCAGCGAGTAGGGGCTGTTGGCGGTGGGTATGGGTTCGAAGATGTGGCCGTAGAATATGCAGCCGCTGACCAGGATCTTGATGTTGATGCCCAGCACCTTCAGTTCCTCGAATTTCGTCTCGAGCTTGGCGCAGAGTGTGCCGTCCCAGCTGCGGTCGGGCGTCACGGTGCACGAAGTCTTGGTTACACCGGCCACACGGGCGTAGGCGTTGGAAGAGCTCCACGGGGTGCGTGCGTTGTAGGGGTAGGCGCGGTTCCCGCGAATGGTGTCAGCAGGCCCGATGTTGTATATGCGTCTGGTCTTGCCGCCGATGATGCCGCTCTCCTTGATGTCGCGCACCGTCCAGCTGTCCATCTTGCCGTAGGGGACGTATTGTTTGATTGTTTGATTGCCTGAATGCTTGAATGCGTTAGTGGTTGAATGCTTGATTGTTTGAGTGGAGGCGGTGGCGGGGATGATGAGCAGCGGCAGGAGCATCCAGATGAAGGGTATCATGCGCTTGCGGGGGCGGGCTGCCATCTGCTCGGGGAATTCTGTCAGGTAGCGTTTGTAGATGCGGTGAGCGCGTGGGCCGAGGTTGGCGAAGGTCCAGAGAGCGAAGACAGCGCCGCTCCACGACCAGGTGAGGACAGCGAAGCCGCACCACTCCATGAACTCGCCGAAGTAGTTGGCGCTGGTGACCTGGCGGTAGAGGCCGCTGTCGGGCAGGTAGTGGCGTGTGTCGCCGGGTTTGCGCAGGTGGCGTATGATGTAGTCGGAGTGCATGTTGACGACCATTCCGGCGAGGAAGATGGCGGTGCCGGCGATGAACTGTGGCGAGAGGAGCCACTGCGGGGTGTAGGGGTAGGGCGTCAGATTTCTGGAGAGGCAGAAGAGCCACCCGCCCTGCATGAAGGCGTTGAGGCTGTTGAAGAGTGCGCCCATGAGGATGATGGCCAGTGGCATGCGGCTTTTGCCGCGCAGCAGGAAGGGGAAGATGAACGAGCGGTGGAAATAGTGAATCTCGAAGAGGCAGAGGAAGATGAATGGAGTAGATGGTTGGCTGGCGCGGTCAATGGGCAGTTGCCAGAGGATGTAGAAGGTGAGCATGAGGATGAATGCGGGCGCTTCCATGAGCACCCATCCGAGTTTGTTGCCCACCGAGGGGCCCCATTGCTTGTTGTAGAACTTGCCGTAGCCGGCATCGACGAAGAAGAGGCAGACGAAGACCACGAGGGCGGTGATGCTCATGCCTATCAGCAGCCAGTTGAAGTTGTCGAGCAGGTAATCAATCATAGTGTTATTCCTTTATCCTTGATATGGCGTTCGGTCTCGTTCCAGAGCCAGGCGGCCAGTTCGGTGTTCTGCCAGCGGCGCGGCAGGTCGGAGTGTCTGTTTCCGCGGAAGAGCTGCAGGGAGCAGTCGGCGGTTACGGCGTTGGCTGCCGGCAGGGCGCCGCCTTCGGCGCTTTTGCAGAAGGGGCGGAAGAGAGTGTCGGCCAGAGGGTCGAACCAGCGGTCCATGTGCAGCATGCGACTGTTCACGACGCCCGGGTCGGTCATGTTCACATGGTTGCCTGTGCGGCGTGCGAGTTCCTGCGAGAAGAGCATGACGGCGTATTTGCTGTTGGCGTAGGCGCCGAGCTGGCTGTAGTTTTGGGCGTCGAGGTTGAAGAAGGAGTGGTCGAAGTGAGCGATGTAGCAGGTGAGGGACACGGTGTTGGCGACGGTGAGCTGCGGGCCCATGGCTTCGACCATGAGGCGGGAGAGGAGGTAGGTGCCGATGTAGTTGGTGGCTGTGACGCGCTCGAAGCCGTCGGCGTTCGTGGCGTATTGGCGTTCCATGGTGCCTGCGTTGTTCAGCAGGCCGTCGACCTTAATGCCGTCGGCTTTGAGGTTATCGACGAAGGCTGTTATCGACTGCAGCGAGCCGATGTCGAGGCAGCGTTCGCCGTCGCGGGGTTCGCGGCGGGTGGTGCCTATGACGTTGTAGCCCCTAGAGCGCAGCAGGTTTACCGCTGCGCTGCCTATCGAACCGGTGCAGCCTGTTACGATGATTGTCTTCATCTATTTGAATTTATTCCATATTTTCAACTCGAGCCAGTTTGGGAGCAGCTTGATGAGTATCGGCAGGTAGTAGTTCATGAGGCCTGGTTTGACCACATGGCGTTTGCGGAGCATGCCGCGGAGGGCACGGCGCACGAGCCACTGGGGTGTGTGGATGATGCCTGTGGATACGCCGAGTTTCATGAGTGAGGGCTTGAGGTTGTAGAGCGGTGTGGCTATGGCGGCGGGCAGGACGGTGGTGACGCCAACGCCGTAGGGGCGCATCTCGAAATAGATGGATTTGGAGAAGCTCTTGAGGTAGGCTTTGGTGGCGGCGTAGAGTGTTATGCCTGGGGTGGGCAGTTTGGCGGCCATGGAGGACATGTTGACGATGTATCCGCGGCGGCGCTGCTTCATGGCTTCGCCGAAGAGCAGTGTGAGGCGGGTGGGGGTTGTGGTGTGCAGGGTCAGCATGGTGAGGGCTTTGGCGTGGGTCTCTGGGGTGAGTTCGGAGAAGAAGAACATGCCGGCGTTGTTGACCAGGATGTCGATGTCGAGTTGTTGTTGGCGGCACCAGTTCCATACGTTGTCGGCGGCTTGTTCCTATGCGAGGTCGATGCAGAGGCCCCAGGAGTGCACGCCGTATTTGTCGGCCAGTTCGTTAGGCAGAGTGTCGAGCAGTTGCTGTTGGTTAGACACCATAAGCACGTTGCATCCAAGGGCGGCCAGCTGCTGGCAGTATTCCCAGCCCATGCCCGAGGTGCCGCCTGTGACGAGTGCGTTGTATCCCTTGATGTCTTTCATCGGTTGCTTTTCTTTACGTCGGCTTCGAGATGTTTGACTTCGCGCGCGAGCCTGTCGGGGAGGTCCATCACGCATGAGTGGCACTTCATTTCGAGGGTGTACATGCGTCCGATGCAGTAGTTGGAGTGGCCGCATTGGCTGCATGACTGTTCGCCGCTGCGTATTTTGTTCATGAAGTCGGTGTCGCGGACGAGCGTGCGGGCCATCTGGAAGGCCACGAAGCCTTCGTCGAGTACGCGTTGCATGCCTTCTTTCGATGTGACGCCGCCGACGTAGATGAGGGGCAGGGAGAGAGCCTGGCGGAAGCGCTTGGCGGTGTCGAGGAAGTAGAGGTCTTTGTAAGGGACTGTGGGTACCATGAGTCGTCCGGCGAGTGCCAGTCCTGCCTTGAGCCACCAGAATTTCCACGGGTTCATATAGTGAGCCATGGCTTTCAGGGGCATGGCGCCGTGCATGACTACCATGGGTGCGCGGCTTACGAAGCCTGCGGTGAGCACCAGCGCGTCGACGCCGAGGCGTTCCAGTTCTTGTGCCACCATGATGCATTCATCGACCTGCATGCCGCTGCGGAAGCCGTCGTACATGTTGGTCTTCACCACTACGGCGATTTCCTTGTTGGCGGCCTGGAGGACGCGTTTTATGACGCATTGCATGAGGCGCATGCGGTTTTCGAGCGTGCCGCCCCAGCGGTCGTGGCGGTGGTTGGTGTAGGGCGAGAGGAACTGGCTGATGAGGTAACCGTGGCCGGCGTGGATTTCGACGCAGTCGAAGCCGGCTTCTTTGGCTAGCGACACGGCGTTGCCGAAGTCTTCGATCAGCTGTTGGATTTCATCTTCGCGCATGGCGCGCACGAGGGTGGGGGAGTAGAGGTTGAAGCCTGAGCTGGCGCCTACGGGCATTTGGCCGCAGGTGGCGCGGTGTGTCATGTTGCCGCAGTGGCCGAGTTGTATGGAGGCTTTGGCGCCTTCGGCGTGTATGGCGTCGGTGAGGCGGCGTAGTTCGTGCACTATCTCGGGGCGCATCCAGAGTTGGCCGTCGAAGGAGAGGCCGCTGCGGTTTACTGCGGCGTAGGCCACGGTGGTCATGCCGATGCCACCGCGGGCGACGGCGGTGTGGTAGTCGAAGAGCATCTGGGTTGGGCTGTTGCCGCTGCACATGTTCTCGAAGGCAGCGGAGCGGATGCTGCGGTTGCGCAGTTCGACGGGGCCTATCTTGCAGGGTGTGAAGATGGTGTTTTCCATGCTGTATATTGTTTGGCCATTAACGTAAAGATGTGCTGTTTATTGTTTGGTTAGCCGATGGGTATGTAAATGGTGTCGGAGGCGTAGCCGCGGCTGTTGAGGAGGAAGGCGTAGAGGTGGAGTTTGTCGTTGTGATAGGCGCCGTTGGTCATCAGGCCGTCGACCTTTATGCCGTCGGCCTTGAGTCGTTCGACAAAGGCCACCACCGACGCCAGCGACCCTACGTCGAGCCGTCGCTCCCCCACCCTAGGCTCGCGGCGTGTGGTGCCTATCACATCATAGCCCTTCTCGCGCAGCATCTTCACCGCCGCGCCGCCTATCGAGCCAGTACAGCCTGTCACTACTATCGTCTTCATCTATCTTGATTTATTCCATATTTTCATCTCCAGCCAGTTGGGCAGCAGCTTGATGAGCACCGGCAGGCAGTAGTTCATAAGGCCAGGTTTCACCACATGGCGCTTGCGCAGCATGCCGCGAAGCCCACGGCGCACGAGCCACTGCGGCGTGTGTATCACGCCTGTGGCCACGCCTAGTTTCATCAGGCTGGGATTCATCTTGTAGAGCGGTGTGGCTATCGCCGCCGGCAGCACGGTGGTGACGCCCACCCCGTAGGGCCGCATCTCGAAATACATCGACTTCGAGAAGTTCTTCAGGTAGGCCTTGGTGGCCGCATAGAGTGTTATGCCGGGAGTGGGCAGCTTGGCGGCCATCGACGACATGTTGAGTATATACCCGCGGCGGCGCTGCTTCATGGCCTCGCCGAAGAGCATCGTCAGCCGCGTGGGGGTCACGGCGTGCAAGCCGAGCATAGCCATAGCCTTGTCCTGCGTTTCGGGGCCTAGTTCGCCGAAGAAGAACATGCCGGCGTTGTTGACCAATATGTCGATGTCTATGTGCTGCCGCTGGCACCAGGCCCACACCTCGTCGGCAGCCTCGTTTCGGGCCAAATCCATGTAGAGGCCCCCCGACCGAACGCCGTACTTTGCATTAAGCTCTCCAGGCAACGTCTCGAGCAGCTCCTGCTGGTTCGACACAATAAGCACATTGCAGCCCATGGCTGCCAGCTGCCGACAATACTCCCAGCCCATGCCCGACGTGCCGCCCGTGACCAATGCGTTATATCCTTTGATGTCTTTCATCGGTTGCTCCTATACTACACCTTGTCTGTTTTTTTTCGCCATTAACGCCAAAAGAGGTGATTTATTGTGTGTTCTGCCACCTTCTGTTGCCTTGGTGGACATTAAAAGAACAAGTCAAAATGAAATAATTGCCACTCACGGCATACTAAATAATAAAAAATATAGTTATTAGATTTATAAATATTATGGCAATGAAAAGAATTGGAATCATCATAATGGCGGCGATGCTCTTCTGCGCTTGGGGCGCACAGGGGCAGGAACCCGTCAAAGGCCATTACACCTTCGGCACCATACTCGACGGCGACACCGTGCCGCTCTACCACCTGCGCGAAGTGACCGTCTATGCCAGCGGCATGCTGCTTACACCCAACGAGATACGAGGAAACAAACGTCTCATACGCAACGTGCGCCTCATGCTGCCCTACGCACAGGAGGGCCGCCGTCGGCTCGACAAGCTGGAGAGCGAGATAGGCTCGCTGCCCCGCAAGGAGCGCAAAGCCGCCATCAAGGAGGCCGAACGGCAGCTGCTGGCCGACTACAAGGACGAGATTTCGAACTACACCTTCTCGCAAGGCCTGGTGCTCATCAAACTCATCGACCGCGAGACCAACCGCTCGGCCTACAAAATCGTCGGCGAACTGCGCGGCTCGCTGCGCGCCGGCCTCTACCAGACCCTCGCCAAGCTCTTCGGCTACAACCTCAAAGATACCTTCGACCCCAAGCATAACAAGAAAGACGACCTCATCGACCGTATCTGCATCTCGATAGAGAGGGGACAAATATGATTTCAGTAGTCAAGTAGACAGTAGTTAAGTAGTTAAGAAGTCAAGGAAAGATGAAGGGTTTTTGTTTCTTGAGTGCCGTGCCCATGAGGGCTGAAGCCAGCGACCGCGCCGAGATGGTCAACCAGCTGCTGGCAGGCGACACCGTCGATGTCGTTGAACGACAGGAGAAGTGGAGCCTGGTGCAGGGCGACTACGACGGCTACCGCGGATGGGTCGACAACAAACAATACGTACCATTCTCTACCGCCGCCGACCTTGCCGAGCGGCTCTTCCTCGGCACCCCCTACCTATGGGGCGGCCGCTGGACGGGCGGCATCGACTGCTCCGGCCTCTCGCAAGTGTGCTTCAAAGCCAAAGGCATCTGGCTGCCGCGCGACGCCTCGCAGCAAGCCACCTGCGGCGTGGAGGTATGTCCCTGCGACGTGCAGCGTGACGACCTGGCATTCTTCCACAACGACCAGGGCCGCATCATACATGTGGGCATCTGCATGGGCGACGGCCGCATTGTCCACGCCTCGGGCCAGGTGCGCATCGACACCCTCGACAGCAAGGGCATCTTCGTGGAACGCACACAATCCTACTCCCATACCCTCCACAGCATCCGCCGGGTAACGGAATGACTCCAAATCTTATTTCCCTACACCATCCCTGCCACATTTAGGCAGGGATAGTGCTCATTTTGTGTATATTAGGCACCAAGGCCGCCGTTAAACAGCGGTAACCCCACTGTAAGTCAGCCTGTTGTCATGTTGTTCTTTAGTTGTTCTTATGTTGTTCTTTAGTTTTTTTCATAAGAACAACATAAGAACAACATGACAACAATATGCGAACAAGGCCAGTCGGCAGGTAGTCTGCACCCATTTGCCAGCAGGTTGATGGGAAGAGGGTCTGTTTGGTCAAAATCTTGGGCGGGAAAACAATAAAAACAGCCTGCCGACGTTACATTATAGTTTTAATAAGTAATAAAAGTAAAAAGACTATATGAAGAAAGTGTTTGTTATTGCAGCACTGGCGGTGTTTTTCTGCGCCGCCGCCAGCGCGCAGGAAGGGGTCCTGCCGGGGAAATATGTAGGGCACAACACCGTGACGGCGTTCGACTCGACGGGCGTGTATATGGAGGAGAGCGGCTTGAGCCACATCCTGACCCACAAGCGCGTGAAGGCCATCAGCTATAAAGGCTGCGCCATGCTCAAGAGCGTGAAGATAGACTACGACCCGCTGTCGGCCTGGTGCGACATCACACACGTGCTGGTGCACCGCGCCGCCACCGGACAGACCGACACCCTGGTGTGGCCCGGCCGCGAGGGCAACGTGGAGGTGTACGACTATGTGGCTCCTGCCCGCATGATCTACTGGGGTGCCAGCCAGAAGATGGTAGACGTGGGACATTTGGACCTGCACGACGAGCTGGAGGTGTGGACCTACAAGAAAGGCTACACCTACGCGCTGCTGACCGACGAGCAGCCCTCGCTGAACGGCACCTTCGCCGCTCTGCCCGAGGACGACGCCCGATATATTCCGCCCATGAAAGGCCACTACTACGACATAGTGCCCTTCTGGAGCGACGAGCCGGTGCAGCGCAAGGTGTACCAGCTGAACATCCTCGACACAAAGAACCTGCAATATCGCGTGTACAACGGCGAGTTGAACACCAAGAAAGAGGCCGCCGACGAAGAGGGCCGCTCGCTCTACACCTTCACCAAGAGCGACATCATGCCCCTGAAGCGCGAGCAGCGTGCGCTGGCCAACAACGACATACAGCCGAAGCTGCTGCTTTCGACCAGTCCCGACTGGCAGGCCAAGAGCCGCTGGTTCTACGGCGTGAACGAAGACTACGGGTCGTTCAAGGCCACACCCGAGGTGCAGAAGAAGGTGAACGAGATACTGCGTGGCGCCAAGGACGAGATGGACAGCATAGGCCGACTGACCCACTGGGTGGCCGACAACATACGCTATGCAGGCATCTCGATGGGCGAGGGTGAAGGCTTTACGCTGCACAACCAAGAGATGAACATGAAAGACCGCTGCGGCGTGTGCAAGGACAAAGCCTCGACGCTGATAGGCTTCCTGCGTGCCGCCGGCTTCAAGGCCTACGCCGCCATGACCATGGCCGGCGAGCGCATCGACCGCATACCCGCCGACCAGTTCAACCACTCGGTGTGCGCCGTGCAGCTGCGCAACGGCAAGTTCGCCATGCTCGACCCCACATGGGTGCCCAACGTGCGCGAGCTGTGGAGCAGCGCCGAGCAGCAGCAGGGCTACCTGATAGGCACCGAAGAGGGCTGCGACCTGATGGAGACGCCCATCTCGCCTGCGGAGAACCACTATGTCCGCATCAGCGGCGAGAGCACCATCGACGTGGTGGGCAATATGGTGGGAACCATAAGCATCACCGCCGAGGGCCAGAGCGACGCCTCGGTGCGTGGCGTGTTCAGCGCCCGCCAGGCCGACTGGCGCCGCAACCTGGAGATGGAGCTGCTGCAGATAGCCCCCAACGCACAGATTCTCGACATACAGTATACCGACCCCGACCGCTACCTTGAGCAGCCGGTGACGATAACCTACAAATATATCATCCCCAACTATGCCACCGTGGGCACCAACGCCATCGAGTTCATACCGCTGACAGCCCGCGGCTTCTTCAACCGCACGATGACGCACCTCTACTTCGACTTCAGCAAAGAGACGCGCACGCAGCCCTTCAGCGACCGCTGCTCGCGACTGGTGCAGATACAGGAGACCATCACGCTGCCCTTCGCCCCGGCGAAATTCCACTACCCGATGGTCGACGGCATTGCCAACCCCGCCGCTTCGTTCGGCTGCGGCTTCCAGATGGAGGGCAACAAACTCACCTTCGGCGAGAGCCTGATGTTCGGCAAGCGCCTCTACGAGGCCGACGACTGGCCTGCCTTCCGCGCTTCGGCAATGTCGCAGATGAAGGTGGCCGAGACACCGGTTATCCTGACCAAGTAGTTAAGTAGACAGTAGTTAAGTAGTCAAGTAGTTAAGACAATAGATTTTCACATTATGAAAAAGATATTCTTTATAGCAGCTATAATATCAATATTCAACATCCAGCTTTCGACTTTGAAAGCCCAGGAGCCCGACGCACGGTTCAAGACGCTGAAGTATGAGTGGACGATGAACGCCGACGGCACGAGCGACTACCACTACCGCCACGAAGTGCAGATACTGCGCAACCGCGCGCTGGTGGCCTACGCCGACAAAGGCGAGACCTTCGTGGTCTTCAACCCCGACCTCGAGGAGTTGACGGTGAACGAGGTGTACACCATACAGAAAGACGGCACCCGCGTCGACATGCCGCAGAACGCCTTCGTCTACCAGCTGCCTTCGCAGTGCACCGACTGCGGCCGCTTCAACCACCTGCGCGAGCTGGCCATGGTGCACACTGGCATGGAGCTGGGCTGCACCATAGTGGTCGACTACACCATACACCGCCACTACAACTACCTCCACGAGAGCATCCCGCTGTGGCGCGAGTGCCCGGTCGACAGGCTGGAGGTGGTGGTGAACTACAACCACAACGACATGGAGATGAAGTACACCATCGACGGTGTACAGAACCTGCCCGAGAACAGCGTGAAAAAGGACGAGTTGGACAATGGACTGCACTATACTTTTGAGAACCTGCAGCAGGCCCCCAAAGAGCCTTATATGCCCGCCGACTACGTACCGGTGCTGCGCATCCACAACGGCATTCCGGAATTCACGCCGGCCTTCGACAATGCAAAGTTCAGCGGTGCGCAGGATGCCATGAGCCGGATTGCCGGTCGCGGCAGCAAGCGCGACAAAGTGAATGCCATACGCGACTTTGTGGTAGACAACATACACCTAAACAATATCGACCCCGCCCACCTGGGCTACACCCACGCCACCGCCGAAGAAGTGTGGCAGACGGGCTGCGGCACCGCCACCGACAAGGCCGTACTGCTGGCCGCTCTGCTCAACGACGAGGGCTTCGAGGCCCGCGTGCTGGGCGACGAGATGGACGAGGTTGGAGTGGTGTTCGACACGCTGGAGTACCGCCTAAGCGCACGCAGCAAAGCCCCCATGTACCTCTACGGCGAAGCCAAAGACGAGATGGTACAGAGCAGCATTAAAGAGAGCCGCGAGGCCAAAATGGACACGCTGCAGGACGGCTTCTATCGCCTGAAGCTCGACCCCGTTGCCGGTGCTCCCGCCATCAGCGCCAAGCGCCTGGCACTCTATCGCACGACGCCCCTTCAGAGCACCGCCTGCGACCTGAAGAGCGATATCAGTTACACCCTGCCTGAAGGCCTGAAGATGGTAGCCCCCGCACAAAGCCGCAAGCTCGACTTCGACGGTGTGGGCAGCGTGGAGATCACCATCAAACAGAGCGGGAAGAAAGTGCGCGTGGTGCGCAATATGAAGCTCGAAAAGGGCGAGATAGCGTTGGCCGACTACAGCGCATACCGCCAGCTGATAGCCCTATGGCAGAGCGTGGACGGAGTGCTATTGCAACAGAAATAATCCGAAACGAGAAGCGGCACCCGAATGGGTGCCGCTTCTCGTTTCGGGTCACTTAATATTATTTAAGCAGATTGCCTAGGATGTCGCGCGTCAGCGTCCGCGTGACAGTGCTTGTGGTGTTCTTCACAATCTTCTGGCCCACGGAGGTCTTGCTCTTGGTCTTCTTGCCACTGATGGCATCGCTCACGGCGGTGCCGGCGGCGGTGGCCAAGGTGCCTGTGACGGCTATCATCACCGACTTGAGGATTTTGCTGCCGATGCCTTTCTTCTTGGTCTCCTTCTTGGGGGCGGCCTCTTCCCTACCCTTCTTTGCAGGTACCGCAGCTTCCTCTTCGACCTCGACCATTGCGGCGGCCTCCTCGGCCTCGGCGATGAGCTGTTCGAAGGCGCTCTCGCGGTCTATCGGTGTGTCGTATTTAGCACGCAGCGGACTGCCATAGATGATGGCTCCGCGCTGCTCGGGGGTGATGGCACCAATCTGCGACAGCGGGAAGAGTATCTTGGCACGCTGCACAACGCTGGGGGCACCTTTGGCATCAAGGAAACTCACCAGTGCCTCGCCGGTCTCCAGTTCCGTGATGGCTTCGTCGGTCTTGAAGGCGGGGTTGGGACGGAAAGTGTCGGCGGCAGTCTTCACGGCCTTCTGGTCCTTGGGGGTATAGGCACGCAGGGCATGCTGCACACGGTTGCCAAGCTGGCCCAGAATATTCTCGGGGATGTCGGTGGGGCTCTGCGTGACAAAGTAGATGCCGACGCCCTTGGAGCGTATAAGACGTATCACCTGCTCTATCTTGTCGACCAGAGCCTTCGACGTGTCTTCGAAGAGCATGTGTGCCTCGTCGAAGAAGAAGACGAGCTTGGGCAGTTCCTGGTCGCCCACCTCGGGCAGGGTGCTGTAGAGTTCAGAGAGAAGCCACAGCAGGAAGGTGCTGTAGAGCTTGGGCTGCAGCATTAGCTTGTCGGCGGCAAGCACATTCATGATACCTTTGCCGTCGCGTGTCTCCAGCAGGTCGTTAATATCGAACGAAGGCTCGCCGAAGAAGCGGTCGGCACCTTGTGCGTCGAGCTGCAACAGGGCGCGCTGGATGGCGCCGACGGTTGTCGTGCTGATGTTGCCATACTGCGTGGTGTATTCCTTGGCGTGCTTGGCCACATAGTCGAGCATGGCGCGCAGGTCTTTCATGTCGAGGATGAGCAGACCGCGCTCGTCGGCGATGCGGAACACGATGTTCAACACACCGTCCTGCGTCTCGTTGAGGCCCAGCAGGCGGCTGAGCAGCTGTGGACCCATCTGGCTGACAGTGGCGCGCATAGGGTGTCCCTGTTCGCCATAAACGTCGAAGAAGCGGACGGGGCATGCCTGGAACTGTGGGTCGGGCACGCCGAAGGCGTCTTTGCGCTTCTCGATGAAGCCACTCATCTGGCCAGCCTGGCTGATGCCGCTGAGGTCGCCCTTCATGTCGGCCATGAAGCAGGGCACACCTGCCTGGCAGAAAGTCTCGGCCATCACCTGCAGGGTGACGGTCTTGCCGGTACCGGTGGCACCGGCTATCAGGCCGTGACGGTTGGCCATACGACCGACGATAGACAGCGCCCCCTCGTCGCAGTGGGCGACGTACAATCCTTGCTCTTTGGTGTACATATCTCTAGAAAGTGTAATTGAATCCTAAACGAAGCATGGGACTTTCCCAGCGCAGGGTCTCCATCAGGGTCTTGAGGCCGGCATAGATACGGGTGTTGGTGCGTACATTCTGCACCGGCTGGCCGTCGACCATATGTATGTCAGTGGGCTTGCTGCCGTCGTGAGTCTCCTTCTCGCTGATATAGCCAATGCTCAGGAAATCGAGGCTCAATTCTGCGCTCAGGTGTTTCGAGAATTCGTATGTGATGGTGGGACGCAGGCTCACACCCCACGAGAAATACTTCACACTGTCGTCCATCGGGTAGCCGGTGCCCTCCTGATACTCGTTGTTGTTGCGGAAAGGCGTGTTGTAGCTCTGCAGGATGTTGGTGTAGCCCAGCGAGCGGATGTTGCCCTGCAGCAGGAGGTGGAAGTGCATGTTGCCGTATTTGAACAGTTCGTACTTCACCTGCGGTGCCACAGTCCAGCCGGAGCGGGCATACTGATAGCGGAAGTTGTTGAACTGGCGGGGCTGCCCCTCGAAGATAGTGTCGATCTGTGTGGTCAGGGTGTCCCAGCTGTTGCTCAGGTAGCCACCCATGATACCCACATAAAGCTTCGGGGTAACCATATAGCCAACCTGCAGGCCTCCCAGCCATGTGGATGACTTGAAATAGTCGTCGTTCCAAGAATTCACGGTTTTAGTCTGGTAATATCCGCCCTGGAGGCCTACCACCACCTGTGCGCCGGCCGAAGCCATCACGGCCATCGCCGCCAAGAGAAGTACTGTTTTCTTCATCTGTGTTACGTTATTATGATTGCTAAAACGCGATAATATGTTAATTATTGTATATCTGCGAATATTTTTTTAGCGCTTGTGGCCAATCAAACCGCTTCCACCTCGACATTGGGTTCAAGGTAGAGGAGCCAGCCGCTGACATTGGGGTAACCCATTTGGCGCAGGGCCGTACAATAGCGTTGCACCTGTTCGGAATAGCTGTCGAGATGTTCGCCGGTCTTGAAGTCGACCACCCAAGTCTCGTCGGGAGTGAAAACAACACGGTCGGGTCGTTCGCGATGGCCGTCGATGGCTATCTCGCATTCGTTCTTTACCTCGTAGGCAGGGTCGAAGAAGCGACGTGCCGAAGGGTCGTTAACGGCCCTACGTGCCAAATCGGCCAGGCGATGCATCTCGTCGTCGGTAGCCATACTGGTGGCGGCGAAACGCGCGATAGCTTCTTCCACCTCGCCAGAATGGCGAACACCTGCCAGCAAATCGTGGGCATAGTTGCCGAAACGTATCTTCTCGGCCTGCAAAGGTGTCAATGCACCCTCGGATGGCGACGCAATGAGCACACGTTCGGTCCAATCGGCATAGCTCAAGCGGCGCACCGTTGTCTGTTTCTTCGGCCGCTCTTCTTCCTCGTCTACGGGATGGACAAACAATTCGTCGCCACAATCATAGCCTTTTTCATTCACGAAACGGTAGAGCATCGCGGGGTAGCGCCGGTCGGCAGCCAGTCGTTCGTCTAGTTCCTTCTGGCTCTTGGTTTTAATATCGGTAGGGTCAGGACAGAAGAGGTAGAGCTGTTCGGTGGCGCGTGTGAGGGCGACATATAGCATGTTGAGGCTGTCGACCTCGCTCATCATCACATCGTTGCGACGTACATCATCGAAGATACTTTTGCGGTCGGAGAGCTCCACAAAGGCGGTGGGCAGCGACGGGCCATCGCCTTCCGTAAGCACAGGCGGAACGTCGACCCACAACTTGGAGGAACGTTTGTTCTTGGCAGGCAGCAGACAGAGAACCACGGGCCGACCTAGGCCCTTGGCCTTGTGGATTGTCATAAGCTGCACCGCGTCGATTTCCTCGGGCGTGGAGGAAGAAAGACGCCTGCGCATGTCTCCACTGTCGCGGTTGCTCTCTTCGAACCATTGCAGGAATTCGCCGACATCCTGACGGTGATGGGCCGTGAAGTTGGCCACATAGTTGAGCAGTGACGACACATAGAGGGTGTCGATGCCGTCGAGCTTCAGTTCGCGCACTATCTCTTCGCAGCAGTCGTAGAGGTCGAGCGAGGCAAGATAGGCAAGGTTCAGTTGTTTTACAGCAGAATCGTTCACCTGCCTTACCATCATGTCGGCCCATTGGTCGGTCTGTGCTGACCATTGCCCTCCGTCTATCCCCAAAGCCGCCAGACGGTAGGCGAGGTCGGCCTCGGCAGTGCGGTCGGCTTGGTTGTGCAAGAGGCGCAATGCAGCGATTACCGCCATCACGGCATGGCTCTCGACGAGGTAGAACGACTCGGTGGAGGTCTGCGGCACATCGCTGTGCTGCATCATGTAGCGTCCTATCTCGGCTATCTCGGCATTGGTGCGCGTTAGGATGACCATGTCCTTGTAGGCGTAACCGCAACGCTGTTTGAGGCGCTGTATGGTGCGCATAATGCCGTCGTATATAGCTTCATTAACATCCTGAAACCCTGCTTCGTCGGCATCGGCCTTAGCAACGAAGTTCACCTCCACGTGGCCCTTAATCTTCTTGTGCTTCTTCTGGCGCAGCTCCTCGTGCAGCTCAGGCAAAAGGTCGCCATTGTTGTCGCGCCCGATGTATATGCTTTGCACCATAGGATTGTCGACGTAGACCTCGCGGGCCAGGAAGCTGAACAACTCGTTGTTGAAGGTCACTATTGCCTCGGCACTGCGACGATTGTACTCGATATTCTTGACAATGTAGTTGCCTGGCATTGACAAACTCTGTCCATGATGCTTCATTCCGTCGACATGAGGCAGGCGCACGAACTGCTGCACATCGCCTTGACGGAAGCGGTAGATAGACTGCTTGCCGTCGCCCACCACCAGCGACTCCATACCCTGGCTGACGCCATTCTCCACCAAGGGTACCAAGTTGTGCCACTGCATGACAGAGGTATCCTGGAATTCATCGATGAGCAGATGTCTGTAGCGATTTCCTAGACGCTCGTACACGAAGGGGGCTGGGTTCTCCTCGTCCTCTACAACAGCGTTAATCACCTTGTTGAAGTCAGACATATGCACGATGTCGTTGTCGTGGGAATAGTGGTGCATCTCTTTGTCGAGCATGTTTAGGACGGCCAAGGAGTATATGTCGCGGCAAAGTATGTCGCATGTGTTGCATCTACGTATAGCGTCGTCCATCAGCTGACTAATCTCCTCGTATTTTGCCACTAGTTGCGGCCGCATGGCATCGACACTGGCCGCAAGGGCTGGAGGGCATTTAGCTACGGTGAAGGCCCCATTCTCAAAAGCATCCACCACACTCTTCGACGCTTCCTCCATCTTGCCGTTGGACATCTTGACATAATAGTTGTAGTAGCCCCTCGACTTGCCGGCGGCGGTATCGACGTCAAGGCCTGCGGCATTCAGCATTGCAAGCATCTCGCTGCCCTTTGCCCTCATCGCAGCCTCCATCTTTTTCTTTTCTGCCACCAAATGCTGACGGATGGTCTTGAAATCCTTAAGTTCCAAGGTAGCAAGCTGTCCAAGGCGCTCGTCAGCATCTTCGCGGAAAAGCTGCTTGCCGAGATTCTCAATCTCGTAATCCAGCCGATAGCCCTTGCCATCTTCCATACGGCTGTCGGCAAAGGTCTTAAGTACGTCGGTCAAGTCTTCGTTGCCGGCAGTGCCCGCCTTCGACATTATGCTAGCCACTGCTTCTTCAAGCAGCTTCTGCTGCTCGGTGGTAACCTCGAAGTTCGCCGGCTGTCCCAAGTCATGAGCGAAGGTGCGCACTATACGATGCATGAAGCTGTCGATGGTGCTCACCGAGAGGTCGCTGTAGCGGTGCAGTATGAGATTGCGCAGTTCGCCGGCCATTCGCTGCAGTTGCTCGCCGCTCACAGCCATACCGTCGTCGTTCAGTGCGTCGAGCACGTCGGCAGCTATGCCGCCACTGTGCGGCACCGCTGGCTTGCGGGCAATCTTGTCCAAATCGTTCAATATACGGTCCTTCATCTCGGCGGTGGCCTTCTTGGTGAAGGTGATAGCAAGGATGGAACGGAAACCCTCGTCCAGACGGTCCTCGCCCAGCGAGAATGCCATCTTCAGGTATTCCTTCACTAGCGTGTAAGTCTTGCCGGCCCCGGCAGATGCCTTGTAGACTATGAATGGTGTCGCCATGGCCGAGTTTAGTTGTCTTCCACTGCTCCTTTTATCTGCACCTTAGTGATGCCCTCGTCTATGATGGGCTGCACAAGTGCCTTCATCTCCTGCGGACTGAACTTTCGTAGACCCTGCATAGGTGTGGCGCGATCGATGGTGTATACCATCCACTCGCGGGGACGCAGGAGACGCACAATATCCATCATTCCGCCTACTACTTCGGCACTCGATGAGTCAAACCCATTGCCTTGCAGCATGCAGGTCTGCAACACGAAATTGCCGTCGAACCTCTTTAACGCCTCGATGACGCGCTTCACGTCATAACCAGGGGCAGGCATGTTTATCTTCTCTATCAACTCGTTGGTAGGTGCATCGATTTTCATTATGGGGTTGTCGACCTTGTGCAGGGCCTCGAACACCTGCGGTACATGCACTCGTGTGGCATTACTCAGCACACTGACCTTCGCATTGGGATAGTATTCGTCACGCAGACGCAGCGTATCGTCTATTATCTGTGGGAATTCAGGGTTCAGCGTAGGCTCGCCATCTCCGCTGAAAGTGATGCTGTCCACCGGTGTGCCTTCCTTGGCCAACTCGACGAGCTTGCGTTCCAAATCGGTGCGCACCTTCTCGGCCGTTGGCAGCACGGTGTCGTCGCGCCCGTCGCGGTTCCAGCCGCACTCACAATAGATGCAGTCGAAATTGCATATCTTGCCCTTCTCGGGCAGCAGGTTGATGCCGAGCGAACTGCCGAGTCGCCGGCTGAAAATAGGTCCAAAAACAGTTTCTTCGCGTATCATGTATGATTGTATTTGCTTGATTTATTCTTCTTCGTCCATCTCACCAGGGGCATTGCGGAAGAGAAACAGCAGCGCCACCAGCACGGCCGACAGCACCCCTACCAAGGCGACAGCCATAGGGCTGTATGTCCGCAAAACTATCGGCAGCATGATATTGATTGCCAGCGGCACCACGATGTAGAGCACCATGATTGTGCCAAGAGGCTTCACACCGTCGTGGAACAGCCTCACCGTCGCCACGATGCCCAATACAAACATCAAGAATCCGAAGGCACTACTCACAGCCACCTCCGTACCTCCTCCAATCTGGAGGAATTGCTGCAACAGAGAGTAGACGGCATACAACAGCAGCACAATGAAGAAGATGAGGAAGATCGTCGACTTGCGTTCTTGCCATTGCGCAATGTGCCAGATGCGCCAGATGGCCCACAGCACCACAGCATTATACAGCACACTGGAGACAATGGAACAGATCCTAGAGGCCGTCGTCGTATCGAGCGCAGTGTCTCCAATGAGGGCCATAACCACTCTGACAAGCGCTAGCAGCAATGGCACTGCCGCCACTGCCCACTCCCATGGTTTCAAATCCTTAAAATTCATATTTGCGAGATGTCATTTGTTTTCAGATTGCAAAAATACTCATAATTATCCATCCGAAGAGAAAAAAGTTATTCCACCGTGACCTTTGCCACAAAGCCTCCACCAGAGGCCATGTGGATTTTTATATTGGGAAGCCTAGCCTGCAATGTTTCGTGGCGGTAGTCGCTGCCGCGACGGTGGGCATTGGTGCCGTCGGTATAGAGTTCGACTGTGTAATTGTCACCGATGTTCAGGTCGACAGCCGGCAGAGTAATCTCCACATCGCGTTCCGTCCAGTTGGTGATGCCGCCGATATACCATGTGTTGCCTTTGCGCCGGGCGGTGACGATATATTCGCCCACCTCGCCTTGCAGCACCCTCGTCTCGTCCCACACCGTGGGTATCTCGGCCACGAAGCGTGTGTAGTCAGGTTCCTTTTCATAATGTGTCGGGGAGTCGCAGAGCATGTTGAGCGGCGACTCGAGCACAATGTACAGCGCCAGCTGGTGACAACGAGAGCCTTGGCTCATGGGCTCCATCCAACATGGGTGATAGTTCCATTTGCCGCCGTTGAGCATGGCCCCCTGTGTATAGTCCATCGGACCAGCGACCTGACGGATAAAGGGTATCTCGGTGTCATACCGCATCTGGTCCACCGTCGTGGGAGCCCACTTCATCTGCTCCAGTCCAAAGACACCTTCGAAGTTGAGCACGTTGGGGTAAGTGCGCGTGAAACCTGCAGGCTTGAAGGCACCGTGAAAATCAACCACCAGATGGTACTTGGCGCAGGTCTCAGCTGTGCGGCGGTAGAAGTCGGTAACTATCTGGTCGTCGCGGTCCATGAAGTCGACTTTGAACCCTTTGACTCCCATCTCGCTGTAGTGACGGCAGACGCGCTCCATATCACGGTCGAAGGCGTAGTAGCCGGCCCAAAGGATGATGCCCACACTGCGCTCCTTGGCATAGTTCACCAACATCGGTAGGTCAATCTCCGGCACCACCTGGAATAGGTCGGCCTTGCCATTCACAGCCCAACCCTCGTCCAGGATGACATATTCGATACCGTAGCGCGAGGCAAAGTCGATGTAGTACTTGTAGGTGTCATTGTTGACGCCCGCTTCAAAGTCGACGCCGCTGATGTTAAAGCAGTTCCACCAATCCCACGCCACCTTGCCGGGCTTTATCCAACTCACATCGTCCACCCTCGACGGCTCGCCCAGCAGATAGCTCATATTGTTCATGGCTATTTCAGTGTCGGTGCCAACCATCATGATACGCCAGGGGAACACCTTGCTCTTGTCCATCTCGGCGATATAGTCCTCGCGCTCCTTCACCAGCAGTTGCAGGTTGTTGTGCCCTCCCTGCTCCACGCGCCGGGGCAGTGGGGCGTGCTCGCCTGTGAGCCACGGCATTGATGGCTCACCATGTAAATAGAGGCCGGGGTAGTTCAACAGCGACGATTCTGTGATGCACATTTTAACGCCGTGAGGGCCATGTATAAGAAGCGGCAGGAAGCAGAGACGTCGTGGGTCGAGTTGCGAAAGTGGCAGAGTGGTGTACTGATTTTCAAATGACGAACTGTATTGTGTAGTTAAGTCTGTGGAATCGAAATTGGTGACATAGGGTGCGGTGGCAGTCCAGTCGTCCGAGAAGTTATACTCTATATGTTCACTGTATACCTTGCCAGGATTACCCTCCCAAACGAAGCGAAAGGCTACGCCCTCATTATAATTACGGAAGACGACACACAACCCCTCTTTCAGTTGAAGTGTCAATTCATTACAGTGGTTGCGCATGGTTTTCTGCCGCGAAAAAGGCGATGCAACAATCTCATCTATGGTGCGACGTGTCGCTTTTTTTACCGTCAGTGTTTTGGTTAGGTCCTTTCTTAAGTCGGTAGGATTCTCCTGTCGAGTGAAGCTCATCAAAACCTGCGACTGCCCTATCAGCATCTCTCCGTCAAAGACCACATCGTATGCCATCTTGCCGTCTCCGGTAACTATGTGCGCCACCAACCGCCCGTCGGGCGAAGCCAACGTATACTCCTTCTTCTGCGCCGCAGCTGTCATACCCAACGCCAGCACCATCAATATCAAAAATATCCTCTTCATTTCATCATTTTTTTAAAATGCAAAAGTACGAATAAAAAAGCATATCCACAACAAGAAAAAGCACTTATTTTTGTCGATTATAAAAATGTTCGTATTTTTGCAGTCAGAAATCAACTTGATATGAACGATAGCAAAGCTTACAAAAGATACCTCTACAGCATTGGGGCGGCGGTCGTTCCGGGCAGACCCTCGTGGCACTCTATGCAGATTTGGAATATAAAAACAAAAAGCCTCCATTTGAGGAGGCTTGCGTGGTCTGTGGGAGATTCGAACTCTCGACCTCTTCCGTGTGAAGGAAGCGCTCTAAACCAACTGAGCTAACAGACCAAAATCGTACTTTCCATCTGTCGAAAGCGGGTGCAAAAGTACAAACATTTTTTGACACGGCAAAATTTTTCTTCAAAATGAAGGATAAAAAACGAGGACTCACTCACACACAAACCATTGGTATCATCTGGTTATCAATAGCATTACTAGTAGTCGCCGGAGCATTGTTTTTTTATAGTCACAGTGGTCTGCAGCAGATTCGAACCGACAATTCCGACAGTTCCCAAATGACAATTTTGACCCAAAAAGAAGACTCCGTATACCGTTCCCGCAGAAGTAACAGCGCAGCAAACTATATATCAGCCAATTCGCGTCCAAAAAGCACTTCACCGGCAGAGCTGCGGCACTTCGACAGCACCTTCTACAGCAACACCTCCCCTGCCCCGCGGCGACAACCACTGACGGTGGAACTCAACAGCGCCGACACCCTGACCCTGCAACTGCTGAACGGCATCGGACCTGCCTACGCCCGACGCATAGTGCGCTACCGCGAGCGCTTAGGAGGATTTACTTCCACCGACCAACTGCTTGAGGTCTACGGCTTCACGCCCGAACTGCTGGCACACATCGCACCTCACCTGACTCTCGACTCCCGTGCGATACATCGATTGCCGATAAACACAATTGAGTTGAAGCAGCTCATCAAACATCCATACATAGAATATTATCAGGCACGCGATATTGTAAAGCTGCGCAATAGCGGTGTACGCTTTCTCACTGCCGACGACCTGCGGGCCATTCCTTCGATGGCCGACAGCACACTCGAGCGCATGCTACCATACATCGATTTTGCACCCGGTGCAGAATAAAAAAGATAATCCGCACCACAATAAACAACCTCGCAATACGTTTTTCAACCAATAATGCACGAACCGATATGTTAGGAGAAGAGAAACAATGGGTGGCGGTGATGACCCAACCTGGAAGAGAGACCTGTGTTGCAAAACGCTTCGAGGTTGACGACGACCCTCATGGGCAAAAACCAATCGACTATTACCTGCCCATGCTGTCTGTGCGCGACAAACGCTGCAAAACAGACATGCAAGAGAAGCCCATGTTTCCTTGCTACATCTTCGCACATATCGACAAAAAACAGATACTTGCCACGCGCTCCACTAAGGGGGTCATTCTCATCGTCACCAACCGTCACGAAATCATCACCATGCGCGACAGCGAGATTGATGCTATCCGCCGCTTTGAGGCCACACAGCGTAACTTCCAAATAAGGGAGACCGCCAAGCTGGTGAAAGGTGCCCGCACAAAAATACTCAGCGGCGAATTCGCAGGCCTCGAAGGGGTGTTGGTGAAGGGCGAGAAAGATGGCAACTTCGCCATCAACATCGAGGTGATGAACACTTCGTTCCTGGTACACATTAAACGCTCCGAGCTCCGTCCAGTCGATGAGGAGGCAACCGAAGATGAGACAAAATAAGAGAGGCAACCATGCGGTTGCCTCTTTCTGTGTGATCTGCACAAGATTTGAACTTGTGACCTCTTGCCTGTCAAGCAAGCGCTCTAAACCAACTGAGCTAGCAGATCATTTTCTTGCGATTTGCGGGTGCAAAAGTACACACTTTTTTTAAACCGACAAAATATTTTTTCATATTTTTTGTATCTTTGCACCTTTAAACAGCATAAATATGAAGTATATAAAATTTATAACAGCACTGATTATCACCCTATTCTGTACGCATGCCGTAACAGCTCAGAATGTGCTCAACAATCGTGCCGACAACATCGTAGGAAGCTACGAAGGTGTACAGGAAGGTTATAAATTCAAGGCAAAAATCGTAAAATTGACCGACGGCACCTACCGCGGACAGGTCTTTTGGATGGAAAACGACCGCGACGCACAGGGAAACAAGCTGTTAGACACCAAAAATCCCGACCGCAGCCTACGCTCCACACCCGCCGACCGTGTGGTGCTTTTCTCTGGCCTGACCTACGACGACAAGCGTCATGAATGGAACGGCTGCAAGATATACGACCCCATACGCGGCATTCGCGCCAAGATGGTCGCCTCATTCACCGCCGACGGCCAGCTGCGCATCAAAGGCTCCCTGCTAGGCATCAGCGAGTCCGTATATTGGAAACCCTTAACCCGATAAACATATGGCAGACAACTATCTTGAGAAACGCTATGAAGAGACTCTCGGCAGCAACAAGCCCAAAATAAAGAGAATAGGACACACTGTCGACGAACTGCTGACCAAAAACCGCAGCACCCGCGGCTACAACAAGAACTATGTGGTGAGCCGCGCCGAGCTGGAGCGCATCGTAGGCGTATGCACACGCATCCCGTCGGGCTGCAACCAGCAGACCCTGCGCTTCTTCCTTGTCACCAAAGATACCGGCGCCGACCGTGTGCTGCCACTCGTCAAAATGGGCGCCGCACTGCCCGAACTGCACCTACCATTCCCCGGCACCGAACCCGAGGCATTCATCATCTGCTGCTCGGTGGCAGCGGAATCAAAGCTGGTGGATATCGACCTCGGCATAGCCCTGCAGAGCATGGCGCTCAAGACCGTGGAAATGGGACTCAACTGTCTGATGATCGGAGCTTTCAACCGCGAGAAACTGCGCGACGAGTTCGACCTGCCTTACGAACCGTTGATGCTTCTCGCCGTGGGCAAAGGTGCAGAACACATCGAGCTGGTACCCACCGATGCCGACGCGCCACGCGCCTACTACCGTCGCGACGGCATACATTATGTCCCCAAGGTGCGTCTCGCCGAGCTTATAATAAATTGATGCGTAAGTACCCTCTTGTGCCGATAGCACTGGCGATCATTGCCGGAATACTGCTGGCCCACCACTTCGCATTTTTAACCACACAAATTTGGCTGTGGGCCTTGGCGGCCTGCGCCATAGTTGTTGGCATATTGTTGATAAAATGCTGCCCCCCCCCGAAAGCACTGATTTACAGCAGAATAATAATACCGTTAATTATCTTCTGCTGTCTACTCGGTGGGTTGCTCGGCTCACTGAGCGAGAGTGGCAATTGGTCGTATCGTTGCCCCGGGAAGACGTTCCTTGAAGTACGACTGACCGAGACACCCGTTCCACGTACCAAGAGCTACAAGGCGACAGCCAAGGTGCTGGCGGTCGACGGCACTCCTTGCCGTGGAGAGATGCGCCTCTACCTGCGTCCCGACAGCACCGCCGCCACCCTGCGCTACGGCGACCAACTGTTGCTGCATGGCTATCCCGACACGCTCAAGGCATCAATCTACGTCACCTCCGACCATTATATCATCACCGCGCGCGACAGCACCAGCCTGCGAGCCCGCAGCGAACGGCTGCGCATGCACCTGCTGCACCGCATGCAAGGCGGCCCCCTCGACCGCCGCTATGCCGGAGTGGCCGAAGCACTGGCCCTCGGCTGGCGCGCCGACATCGACCCCACGACGCAGGCCTCCTACCGTGACTCCGGCATCGCGCACCTGCTGGCTGTCAGCGGACTGCATGTCGGACTGGTGGCGGCGATGGCAGGGCTGGCGCTTTTCTGGATGGGTCGCAAACGGCGCGGACGCATCGTCCGGGGCTGCGTGCAGCTGACAGCGGTGTGGCTCTTCACCGTAATAACCGGACTGGCGCCCTCCACCGTGCGTGCGGCACTGATGTTCAGTCTCTTCATCGTCAGCGACATCTTTGGCCGCCGTACACCCAAGCTCAACCTGCTGGCAGCGGCGGCAATCATCATGCTCATCGCCAACCCCATGCTGCTGTTCGACATTGGCTGGCAGCTCTCCTTCAGCGCCGTGGCCGGAATACTGCTGGCCATGCCTGTAATAATGGCCTTCAGAAACAAACTGTACCAGGCCGCAATGGTAAGTGTTGCCGCGACAACGGCCACCCTGCCCGTAACATTGACCACCTTCCACCGCTTCCAGCCCTACTTCCTCATTGCCAACGTGCTGATAGTGCCGCTGTCGGCCTTCATACTCGCCTTCTCGCTGCTATACATGGCGTTGCCCTGCGGCTTCACGGCATGGTCCGTGGAGATACTGCTGCGTGCCACCGAAGCGGTCACCTCGTGGGTGGCATCGCTGCCGGGAGCTGTCATTTACCTATGATTACATAGGCCGTACAGCCAAAGAGATTCTGTTCTCCGGCTGCGCTAAATCATGTTCTCCTGCTCGCCTGCGGCTCGCGCCCCCCGCAGGGGTGATGTGGTAAGCCTGCGAGCACCACTGAAATAAAAAGAATAAAGCGAGTCAGCACCGCTGAATTTAATATAATGTAGCGAATAAATCTTGTAAATTATTTTCGCCTGCGGCGGCCAATTCGAGTAATTCGCTTGTAATTGGCCTGCGTAGCTTTCGCTAAATTCGCATAATTCGCCGTTCTTCCTCCTGCTCGCTTCGCTCGCGAAATCTATAAATCTAATAAATCTTTCTGAACCCCGTAGGGGTGACATTGTTTAGCCGTGGGTGCTTGGTGTGCCGTCGGCTCGGCCGACAACCCACGGAAACGTAACCGGAGAAAGGAAAATCGGAACCCCGTAGGGGTGACACAACAGCAACCCCAGTGCCGCCCCTACGGGGCTCGGTGTTGCGGTTGGCCGCACGCACCGTGGGCTTGCACCCGCGGCTATTATGTGCCGCCCTTACAGGGCTGTAATTTTTCCCCCAATTTTCCTATAATTTTGAGGCCGGAGGCCGACCCTCAAGCCGCTGTAAATCAGCCCATGAGTCGCCACCCTCTCTTACTATGCTCCTACTGATCCACTTATGCTCCAATTACATAAATTTACCCGAGTAGGCAATAATATGTCGAATACAACGTTGATACTACCAAAAAACAACTAAAATATACCGAATCATGGCTAGGCAGACGGCAGGATTTATGGGAGGATTCCACGGAAGGCTCGGGCCTGCAGTGGGTTACATGTGGCGCGGGGTGTGGTGCGTGCGGTCGTACAACCCTCATC
>JAFXUY010000016.1 GCA_017524785.1 Bacteroidales bacterium
ACGCCTTACGGCTCGGTGTTGTTGTTCAATGCTTCGGTGGAGTATGCGTTCCGTTATGCCACGCTGTTTGTCGAGGCATATAATGTCACCGACCGCCACTACAGAGACCTTGGAGGTGTGCCGCAGCCAGGGGCTACAATTCTTGCAGGCATAAGGATGAACAGATAGTAAGGGAAAAGGGAGAAGATGCAATGCATTTGCAGAGTGGATTGGAGTTGAGGTGTTGAATCTATAAACAGAGTTGGTGGCATACCAGACACAATAATAGCGAGAGCTGGGCGTTACTGCTGTAAAATCAATCATTAGTAACAATAATAAAAAAAGATATCACAATGAAAAAAGACCTTGGAGTTGTGCCGGCAGTATATCCGATGCCGGTTTTGATGGTGGCCGCCTACGACGAGAGTGGCCGCGTGAATGTGATGAATGCCGCTTGGGGAATGATTTGCGATATGGACAAAATCGCCCTCTTCATCGGCGAAGGCCACAAGACTACGCAGAATATACTGAAGGCCAAAGCCTTCACAGTAAGCATTGCCGACCGCGACCATATGGATGTGGCCGACTATTTCGGTATCGCCACTGGCAACAAGACACCCGACAAGTTTGAGCGCACAGGCTACCACGCTGTCCGCAGCAGCCGCGTTAACGCCCCCGTCATCGACGAGTTCCCCGTGGCGATGGAGTGCGAGCTGGCCGAGGTAGTGGAGACTGAGACGATGTACTGCATCGTGGGCAAGATTGTCAATGTCGCCGCCGAAGAGAATGTCCTCAGCGGAAACGGCAAGGTGGACCCGATGAAGCTCAACGCTCTTATCTTCGACCAGTTCCAGAACGGCTACTATGTCACTGGTGAGCAGGTGGGCCGTGCTTGGAATGCCGGTGCAGCACTGGCCAAAGCAAAATAGTCAGCGAGACTTTGCGACTGAGAAACGCTGCCCGTCAGTCCATAAAACCGCCGTGCGGCTTTTTTGTAATGATTAACTTATGAACATTGAGGACTATCGCGACTACTGCCTTTCGTTAGGTGACGACGTGGAGGAGCGGATGCCTTTCAAGGCTTTCCACTATGCCAGCGACGTGCTGGTCTTCTATGTCTGCGGGCATATGTTCTCATTCTTCGACTGCAACAATTTCAGTGTTGTCACCCTCAAGTGCCAGCCCGACCGCATTGAAGAACTGAAAGAGCTGCACTCCTGCATCGGTAAACCATTCAACGAGTCGCCTCGATACTGGATTGGCATCGACCCCACGACAGCCCCCGACGCTTTGCTGAGAGAGATGACGCAGAACTCATACAACCTCGTCCGCGAGAAATACCAACGTAAACAAACCAAAAAGCATTAAATCATTGAATACACCAACAGGAAAAGACTATGTCGGCAGCGACGAACTTTATGCCGACGTGCAGCGCACGATGCAGCTCTGCGCCGAGATGAACAGCGTCTGGCACACCGAAGCCGAGGTGCGCGGGTACCTGCGCGAGATTACACGGAGTGAGGTGCCAGACACCGTGCGTGTATTCACGCCGCTTAACATCAACTACGGCCCAGGTGTGCGCTTCGGCGACGACTGCTTCCTCAACTTCGGATGCACACTTCTCGCCCTTGGCGGCATCACCATCGGCGACGGCGCCTTCATCGGTCCCCATTGTGTGCTGGCCACCGAATACCACCCCGAAGACCCTGCCACACGCCACACGCTGCTCACCAAGCCCATCGTCATCGGCCGCAACGCTTGGCTGGGCGCCAACGTCACCGTGCTGGCCGGCGTCACCATCGGCGACAACGCTATCGTCGCCGCCGGCTCGGTCGTCACCAAGGATGTGCCCGACAATATGGTCGTGGCCGGAACACCTGCCAAGGTGATTCGCGAAATCAATCAAAAAACCGCTCATATATACTAACTATTCTATGACAATCAAAGAAATCGACGTCAAGAGTGTGATGACCAAGTCGAACCTGCCGGTCAGCGACTTCTCGGTCAATACGTATGTAGGATGCGCCCACGCCTGCAAGTACTGCTACGCCTCGTTCATGAAACGTTTCACCAACCACCCCGAGCCGTGGGGCGACTTCATTGACGTGAAGCTGTGGCCCGACATCAAGAACGCCAAGCGCTATGTCGGCAAGGAGGCTTTTCTCGGCTCGGTGACCGACTGCTACCAGCCCTGCGAGGCCAAATACAAGCGCACCCGCGCCCTGCTGGAACAGCTTCAAGGCAGCGGCATACGCATCAGCATCGCCACCAAGAGCGACCTCGTGCTGCGCGACCTCGACCTGATAAAGACATTCCCCGGCGCCCGCGTCAGTTGGAGCATCAACACCCTCGACGATGAATTCCGTCGCGAGATGGACCGCGGCGTGAGCATTGAACGCCGTTTGGAGGCCATGCGCCAGTTCTACGAGGCCGGCATCGACACCACCTGCTTCATCTCGCCCATCTTCCCCGGCATCACCGACGTGGAGGCCATCATCGAACGCGCCAAGGGTCAGTGTAACCTCGTGTGGCTGGAGAATCTCAACCTGCGCGGCGACTACAAAGGGCGCATACTGCAGTGGGTGCATGAACACCATCCCAGGCTCGACACCCTCTACCATGACATCTACACCCGCAAAGACCGCACCTACTGGCACGAACTCAACGCCGACCTGAGCCACTTCTGCGCCGACCGCGGCCTGCGCTACGTACGCAACGACGACACCACCCACGCCCGCCACGGCGAGCCCCCGGTGGTGGTCAACTACTTCTACCACGAAGAGATAATCCCCTCGGCCCGCAAAGAGCAGCTGCGACAAACCCGCATCTGTTGCTGAGCGTTCGGCCAAAGGAGCAGAACAACCATGTAATCCCTAAATCAAATGAAAAAAACCTTATTAGCGGCCATGCTGCTCGGCGCTGTGCTGACAGCGTGCCACCAGACGACAACAAACGAACAAAAAGAAACGACTATGACAAAATTGGAACTGACTCAAGAGTGGGACAAGGTGTTCCCGCTGAGCGAGAAAGTGAACCACCGCAAGGTAACCTTCGAAACACAGTATGGGCTGATGTTGGGCGCCGACCTCTACACACCAAAGGATGCAACGAGCAAGCTGGCGGCTATCGCCGTGAGCGGCCCCTTCGGTGCTGTCAAGGGACAGAGCAGCGGACTCTATGCCATGCGGATGGCCGAACGCGGCTTCGTGGCGCTGGCCTTCGACCCGTCGTACACCGGCGAGAGCAGCGGCGAGCCCCGCCGCACAGCTTCTCCCGACATCAACACCGAGGACTTTATGGCTGCCGTCGACTACCTCTCTAAGCTGGAGAATGTCGACCCCGAGCGCATCGGCATCATTGGCATCTGTGGCTGGGGTGGCATAGCACTCAACGCTGCCGCTGCCGACACCCGTATCAAGGCCACCGTGGCCAGCACGATGTACGATATGACCCGCATCAGCGGCAACGGCTACTAC
>JAFXUY010000017.1 GCA_017524785.1 Bacteroidales bacterium
ACCACCTCGTGCTCCCACTTCGTGGGGATTATCTAACCTCCTAGCCGCTACGCGGCAGAAATCTAGTAAATCTCGTAGATTAATTCGCTTCGCGTAATTGCTGGCGCACCAAATTCTCGAGAGGCAATCGCCGCCGCAGGCGGAAAAATTTACAAGATCTACAAGATTTCGCGAAGCGCAGCGAGCAGGAGAACAAAGAAAACCAAATCATTAACAAACCAATTAACCAAAGAAAGGAAAAACTAAAATGGCAAAAATTGTTTCTCTTATCCAGTATGTCGGCAAGGCCGGCAACACCGTGGGTCAGAAAGGCCCCAAGGGCGGTATCGTCTTCAAGCAGAAGGCCGCCTCGGTCAGCAACCCCCGCACCGACGCACAGATGGCGCACCGTGCCAAGATGAAGCTCGCCGCCCAGGTGGCAGGCATGCTCGGCGAAGTGGGACGCACCTCGCTCATCGCCAACGGCCACAAGAAGACCGACCGCGGCCTGCTCATCAAACGCCTGCTGCAGAGCGTCGTGGTGAACCAGAACGGCTCGCAGGCCTCGCTGCTCTACGACCTGCACCTGGTGGACAACCCCAGCTACGCCGAGGCCATCAGCATGCAAATCACGAGCGACACGAACCAGTTCACCGCCACCTTCAGCGGTGCCGCCGAGGGCGAACCCATCGCCAAGTGCATCATGGTGCACGACCTGAACACCGGCCTCTGGCGCCACACCGCGGCCCTCGACACCCGCACGGCCATCAGCATCGGCAAGAGCGCAAACGAGAGCGGCGACGCGCTGGAGGTCTTCGCCTACGGCATCGTGCTCGAACCCAAGACCGAAGACGCCTGGGGAGCCCTCGGCCAGACGGGCGCCAACCAGCAGGGCTTCGTCCTCGACCTCAACCGCGTGACCACCACCGGCTTCGCCTTCTCGCCCACCATCTCGGCTGCTCTGACTGTGGCCGGTGACGGCAGCACCACGGGCGGCGAAGGCGGCTCGAACGGCGGCAACACCGGCACGGGCGGCACAGGCGGCAGCGGCACCTCGACCGTCAGCGCACCCACCATCAGCGGCTCGACGCCCTTCGCCGAGAACACCACGGTGACGATGACCGCTGAGAGCGGCGCGGAAATCCGCTACACCACCAACGGCACCACCCCGACCGCCAGCAGCACCCTCTACAGCGCCCCCATCACGCTGACCGACACCACCACCGTGAAGGCCATCGCCCTCAAGAACGGCCTCAACAGTTCGGTAGCCACCAAGGTCTTCACCAAGAGCAGTGGCAACGGCGACCCCGACACGGAGTAACCACCCCACCAACCATGACCAAAGCAGGACGGAGCCCCCACCAGCGGGGTTCCGTCTTTTTTTGCGTGTGGGATGGACGAGGTTGGCTGACATAAATGCCCGCCCTCCGCCAAGGCAGCAGCACGCTGCTCTTCCAGCACCTCACCGCTGGCTTCAAGTTCACACTGAAGACCAACTTAAATTCTCTAACCCCCTAAAAAAATATTGATCATGGAAACCAAGAAGACATATATCGCACCACAGCTGACGGTGGTATCGTTCAAGGCTGAGCAGGGTTATTCGCTCAGCGGTGTAAGCTCCATGCGCCTCTTCCAGGACGCAAGTCTGGATGCAATAAACTATGACTACAATTCCAACAACCAGGAGAACTGGCACGAGTACAACAGCGGCGGAGACTTTTTCAGCTGGTAGACCGTGATATTCGCAAGCCGTGCTGTAGCAGTCTTGTGAATGGTGAATAGTGAATAGAGATCGTCTTTCTTTTCACTATTCACCATTCACTATTACAAAACAAATAAGCAAATAAACTTTTTTATGTATATTTGCAAATTGGTATTATTGTACCATGTCTAGTATTAACAACACATAATCACACTGTTATGATGAACATCGACAATTTGGACCAGTTGATAACCATGGCTCTCACCGAGGATATCGGTGACGGCGACCACTCGACACTGGCTTGTATCCCTCCCGATGCTGTGAATGCCGCCAAGATGGTGGCCAAGGCCGATGGCATCCTGTGTGGTGCCGAGGTCGGCGAACGTGTCTTCAAGTTGGTTGACAACAGCCTGACGGTTAACTTACTGCGCCACGACGGCGAGGTCATCGCAAAAGGTGACATAATTATGACCATCGAAGGCCATGCGGGCTCTATCCTCACCGCCGAGCGCACAGCCCTCAATTTCATGCAACGCCTGTCGGGCATAGCGACGGAGACCCACCGCATGGTGCAGATGCTCGACGGTCTGCATACCCGCCTGCTTGATACCCGCAAGACGACACCCAACATGCGCCTGTTGGAGAAATATGCCGTGGCCTGCGGCGGCGGCACAAACCACCGCATCGGCCTGTACGACATGGTGATGCTGAAGGACAACCACGTTGATTTTGCCGGTGGCATCGAGCCAGCCATCGACCGTACACGCGACTACCTGAAAGCCAAAGGCAAGGAACTCCGCATAGAGATTGAGGTCCGCAACCTTGACGAGCTGCAGCGTGTGCTCGACCACGGCGGCGTTGACCGCATCATGCTCGACAACTTCACGCCCGAGCTGCTGGCAGAGGCGGTGAAACGCATCGCGGGCAGATATGAGACAGAGGCCAGTGGCGGCATAACCGAACAGACTCTCCGCACATATGCCGAAACTGGGGTCGACTTCATTTCGGTTGGCGCTCTGACCCATCACATCAAGAGCTTGGATATTTCGCTGGTGAAGAAGTAAAATATTGGTTAAACACAAGGCATACACACGGCTGGCATCGGCCAAATGGCATCGAATGCAACGCAAACTGCTCTATAGGCGGCCTGTGCGCACGACGCTATGGTTTCTGAAGAACCTTACCCTGCCGGGCAACCGCGGAGTGCCTGTCTACGACGTGATGAGGTATTTCCTTGTGAGCATCTTCAACGGAACACTATGGCAACGCTCGAAAGGGCTGGCCTATTCGTTTATGACGGCCATACCGCCGTTGCTGATATTCCTCTTCACACTGATTGCCTATTTCCCTGTCGACGGCCTGCAGGACGAGCTGCTGGGCGGCATGGCGGGTATTGTGCCCGATGCCATATTGGAGCCGCTGTCGAACACGGTGAACGACGTTATGGGACACCGTCATTCGACACTGCTGTCGGTGGGTTTCATTTCGTCTGTTCTTCTGGCTGCCAACGGTATGAACGGTGTAATATCGTCGCTCAACTTCGCCAACAACAGCGTTGAGAAACGCCCCTGGCTGGGACGTTACCTTACATGCATCGGTCTCGTGTTTGTGCTGTACATACTCATCGTACTGGTATTGAGCCTGCTTATCGGCCACAAATATCTGCTGCAGCTGATATTCTCACAGGGTTGGATGAACATTTCGTCGTTCAACACACTGTTGTTCAACGTAGGACGATGGATTCTGCTAACCTTTGCCACACTGCTGGCGGTGTCGATAATATACTACTGGGCGCCTGTGAAGAAGCAGCGCGTCGGTTTCTTCTCGGCAGGTTCGGTGCTGGCCACGGCTATGTTCTTTGTGCTCAGCTGGGCACTGGGTATATACCTTGGCAACTTCAGCCGTTACAACCTGCTCTATGGCTCAATAGGCACGCTGCTGATGCTCATGTTC
>JAFXUY010000018.1 GCA_017524785.1 Bacteroidales bacterium
AAGGCCACCTTGCCGATGAGGGCGCCGCTGCCGGGCAGGAAGTTCACCACGCCGTCGGGCAAGCCGGCCTCCTTGTAGATCTTCATCAGGATATAGTTCGACAGCAGAGCGGTGGTCGAGGGCTTCCAGATGCAGACGTTGCCCATCAGCACAGGGCTCATGCAGAGGTTGCTGGCGATAGAGGTGAAGTTGAACGGCGTGATGGCGAACACGAAGCCCTCCATGGCGCGGTAGGTCACATAGTTCAGCGTACCCTTGTCGCTGCAGGGCTGGTCGCTGTAGATCTGGCTGGCATAGTAGGTGTTGTAGCGCAGGAAGTCGACAAGCTCGCAGGCGCTGTCGATCTCGGCCTGCATGGTGGTCTTGCCCTGGCCGAGCATGGTGGCGGCATTGATGAGGTAGCGGTACTTGCCGCTGATGAGCGTAGCAATCTTCATCATCACGCTGGCGCGGTCGATCCACGGCGTCTCGGCCCATTCCTTGCGGGCCTTCATGGCGGCGTCGATGGCGGCCTGCACCTCCTTCTCGCCCACCTTGTGGTAGCGGGCCAGCACGTGGTGGTTCTCGGTGGGCATCACGATTTCGCCCATATTCTTGGTCTTGACCTCCTTGCCGCCGATGATGGCGGGAATCTCGGTGACCTTCTTGTAGAGCTCGTCGAGGGCTTTACGGATTTCTTTTCTTTCGGGACTGCCGGGAGCATAGCCTTTCACGGGCTCGTTCTCGGGCTTCGGGAACATGAAGATGCTGTTGTTCATAGTATTTATTTTATTGAAACTAAATTATTTTCACAATTTTCCAGTCACCCACCACCAATCGCTAATCGAAGTGCAAATATACAAATTATTTTTTATACCGCAAAAAAATAGTTTTTTTCTCCGAATGGAATATTATTCATACCTTTGCACCGACAAAACACATAGTAAATCATAACCCCTAAAACCGCCGATTATGAGATATTTCAGCAAAAAAGCTTTAGCTGCGGCAGCGCTGCTGCTCTTCTTTTTCACTCCGTGGAGCGTCGTTCTCGGTCAGTCCAACGGCCACTTCGAGTGGGCCAAGGGGTTCGGCACGGGGGATCCTAACGGTGGCGCGTGCCATATCACCGGGGCGGTCACCGACAGCCTCGGCAACCTCTATATCCTCGGGCAGTTCCGCAACGACTCCGAGTGGGGCACCGGCTGGGATGCCGAGCGGCTGCTGCCCATGACGCCCTACGGCCCATGGCAAAACAATATAAACACCATTATCGCCAAGATTTCGCCCGACGGCGAGATGGTGTGGAAAAAAGTGATACACTCCAACAATGGGTCTCACCAGACTCCCCAAGACATTAAGAAGGTGGGCGACACGGCGTTCGCCTGTCTGGTGGAGATGCTGCTGCCAACAGAAGACCGCTATGTCTATTATCTCGACACGCTTATTCCTGGCCGGTCGGACTATCCTGTTAACAGCATGTACGTCAGGAACTCGATGCGCACAGCCTTTATCATGTTTGATTTTGAAGGCAATGTAATTGAACAGCACTTCCTATATGTGACATACACTGACACAACAGGCAACGATTTTGTCAAATACTATAACAACGACACCACTCCGTGGTTTAGTAGTGACAGGTTTAGGAATCCATCGTTCGACATCGACGCCGACGGTAACATATATATTTGCCGCGCATCGATGGATAGGCTTGATGATTCTATTAATGCGCAAAATGGCACAATACGAGGAATCAAATTTTGGGTCGACAATCGAAAAGTGGGAGAATATCTTAATGAGAACAGACCTATGTTTTGGTATCCTCAAATAATGAAGTTCTCGCCTCACTTCGACACATTGCTGGCATGCAGGTATATTGTGCAAAAAAACAACAATATTGAATACTCGCTATTCGGAACATATACCAAGTTGGACAAATACGGCAATGTGTATTTTATGACACAAATGTATCAGGATGGGGACTATCTTGAAGACACAATTGTTGTTGACTCTATAAATGACATTTTAATGGTGCATACTGACATGGCATATCAAAAGAATTTTTTAGTTAATCTTGACTCTAATTTAATTCCCAAATGGCTAATTACTCTTGACGACAGTGTTATTGCGACTGGCCCTCCGTCTTATTTGGTATTTCATGATTTATCATTTGACTATGATAGTAACATACTTTTCTTATCAGCCTCGACTGGACGTGCCACACATGGCGACACTATAAATTTTTATTCCATATTGACATATCGAGGTACGCCGTTACATTTGAAAAATGATGGATTCTTTATAGCGTTTAAAATTGACAGCCTCACTCAAGAACTACATTCGTACGGACGTGTACCTGCTAAATATTCCAGCCACCTGTCTACTTCCGCTGATGCATTTCTTTCCGTGGGCAACTTGGTTTGCAACAAGAACAGAGTATTTGTACAAAGTAAAATTATTGGAGGTGTGCATCTTCCAGGCAACAATATCCAATTCCCAAACAATAATGATGAAAGTATTGGACTAGTCATATTTAATTATCAGGGAAATGTTATCGGAGGACTCCATTACGAGTCGTATTCACATAATTCATATCCTGGGCCAATTTCACTACAGGATAGTGTATTATTTCTAATGGGACGAATGTCCTCTAATGCAACCTTCGGCGATATACAATTCCAAACGAATGATTTACAGTACGCCTATATAGCCAATTATGTAGATCCGGCGTTTATGACACCGTATACCGGCGACACAGGGGATGTGAACATAATGCTTATGCCCGACGTGGGGGTGTTCACGGCATATCCCAACCCATTCCGTCAGAGGGTGAACATCAAGATTGAGAGCACTGTGCTGAAGGCGGTGAACGGCACGGTCACGGCCATCCTCACCGACATCACGGGCCGCAGCGAGGAGGTGCAGCTCTCCGTCGAGGGCGACGGACGTTACGTCCTCGACCTCACTGCGCGTCCGCAGGCCTCCTACCTCCTCACCCTCACCACCGACGACGGCCGTCAGCACACCGTCCACCTGCTGAAGCAGAGCGACCGCTTCGGCACAGACTGACGGAAATCATATTCTCCCGCTCGCTGCGCTCGCGTAATCTATTAATCCTGTATATCTTACATAACTTCGTAGGGGTGACACAACAACAAAACTTGTGCCGCCCCTACGGGCTTTATTTTTTTTGCGATTTCCTTATAATTTTGAGGTTGGAGGCTTACCTCAAGCCCCCTGTAAATCAGGGATGAACAGCCACCCTCTCTTACTCAACTCCTACCCATCGCCTAGTCATCACCTTATCATCGTTTACTTGAGTAGGTGATGGTAACTAAATGATAACTTCAAGAATAGTTTTTGACACGATGGAGGTGGCCGGTCAACGTCATGCCGACGGCAGGTTGCCGGGGCCTGAATGGGGGTGGCGCGCGCCGAGCTTGACAGGGCTTGAAAAGGGCGTCCTTTTCAACAAGAGGTGTGAAAAACTTTAGAAAACTTTCCTTTGCCAGTCGGCGCAAAGGTTGTAACTTTGCATCCCGAAAAGGGCGTGGTACGCCACGGCGGACAATAGGGAATCGTGTGAGAATCATGAGCTGACGCGCAACTGTAATGCCAAGGAGGGCGGGTGCAAAAAGCCATTGGGACCCCCGGGCCCTGAGAAGGCGCACGCGCAGCGGGCAAAGCCAGGAGACCTGCCACGACCCCACAACGAAACGCGAATAATAAGAAGTATGGAGAACACATTATCGATTACCAAGCGCGACGGCATTGCCGAACGATTCTCGCTTGACAAAATCATGAACGCCATAGTGAAGGCGTTCGAGAGCGTGCAGGAGCCCGTAGACCTGGGCGTGCTGTCGAAGATACTGTCGAACCTGGACATCCACAACGGCATCACCGTCGAGGAGATACAGAACCAGGTGGAGGTGGCCCTGATGAAGGAGGGGCACTACAAGGTGGCCAAGAGCTTCATGCTCTACCGCCAGCAGCACACCGAGGACCGCGAGACTATGGAGAAGCTGCGCTTCCTGGCCGACTATGTCGACGCCGCCAACGCCGCCACGGGCAGCAAGTACGACGCCAACGCCAACGTGGAGAACAAGAACATAGCCACGCTGATAGGCGAGCTGCCGAAGTCGAACTTCATACGCCTGAACCGCCGCCTGCTCACCGACCGCATCAAGCAGATGTACGGCAAGGAGCTCTCCAACCGATATATCGACCTGCTGACGCACCATTTTATATATAAGAACGACGAAACGTCGCTGGCCAACTACTGCGCCTCGATAACGATGTATCCGTGGCTGCTGGGCGGCACCGTCTCGATAGGCGGCAACTCGACAGCCCCCACCAACCTCAAGTCGTTCTGCGGAGGTTTCATCAACATGGTGTTCATGGTGAGCTCGATGCTCAGCGGCGCCTGCGCCACGCCCGAGTTCCTGATGTACCTCAACTACTTCATCCAGAAAGACTACGGCCCCGACTACTATAAAGACCCTGACCGCGTGGTGGACCTCTCGCTGCGGCAGAAGACCATGGACAAGGTGATTACCGACTGCTTCGAGCAGATTGTCTACAGCCTGAACCAGCCCACCGGCGCCCGCAACTACCAGTCGGTGTTCTGGAACATAGCCTACTACGACAAGCCCTACTTCGAGAGCCTCTTCGGCGAGTTCCGCTTCCCCGACGGGTCGGCACCCGACTGGGAGGGCCTCTGCTGGCTGCAGAAGCGCTTCATGAAATGGTTCAACCAGGAGCGCACCAAGACGGTGCTCACCTTCCCGGTGGAGACCATGGCCCTGCTGTACAAGAAAGAGGGCGACAACGTGAGCTTTGCCGACCGCGACATGGCCGAGTTCACGGCCGAGATGTATGCCGAAGGCCACTCGTTCTTCACCTACATCAGCGACAATGCCGACTCGCTCTCGAGCTGCTGCCGTCTGCGCAACGAAATCACCGACAACGGCTTCAGCTACACACTGGGTGCCGGCGGCGTGAGCACCGGCAGCAAGAGCGTGCTCACCATCAACTTGAACCGCTGCATACAGTACGCCGTGAACCACGGCATGGACTACAAGGAGTTCCTTACCGACATCATCGACCTGTGCCACAAGGTGCAGCTGGCCTACAACGAGAACCTGAAGGACCTGCAGGCCCACGGCATGCTGCCACTGTTCGATG
>JAFXUY010000019.1 GCA_017524785.1 Bacteroidales bacterium
ACCGACAACCCTCGCCGTGTGCGGGTGGAAGACACGGTGAGCTATGTTGCCATCATGCAGGAAGCCGAGGTTATCCATGAAGTGGAGTATGTGCACGACACTACCTATATGGAAGGCGTCGAGGTGGTATATGAATACTACGAGATAAACGATGTTGCCGAACCTATCACATCGCAGGAAGAGATAAAGTATAACAGCGCCAAACGTCGCGTAGAGATACCTATAGACAAGCCCAGCATAGTGGGTGTGGCGCTCTATAACGATGCCGGTGTATGTCTCTTCACCGGCAAGCCGCGTCATGGGTATGTCAACATGCGTCGCTTCCAGTCGGGCTATTATGTGATTCGGGTGTCTACCGTCGACGACGAGGTGATACTCCGTTTCTTCCACAAGAAAAACAAATAAAACAACAATACAATGACAAAGAACAATTTTGTATCGCGCCACAACGGTGTCTCCAGTGACGCCGACACGCAGAAAATGCTCCAGACCATCGGAGTCAGTTCGATGGATGAGCTTATCGAGAAGACAGTACCTGCCGCCATCCGCACCGGCAAGCCGCTACCCCTCGAGGATGGCATCAGCGAGTATGCTTTCCTGAACCGCTGCCGTTCCTTGGCAAAGAAGAACAAACTCTTCCGTAGCTATATCGGCATGGGTTACTATGGTACCGTCACTCCTGCCGTCATCATGCGCAATGTCTTTGAGAATGCTGGCTGGTACACCAGCTACACCCCATATCAGACCGAGATATCGCAGGGTCGCCTCGAGGCTCTGATGAACTATCAGACCATGATTGCCAGCATGACCGGCATGCCGTTGAGCAATGCCTGCTTGCTCGACGAAGGTACCGCTGCCGGCGAGGCCATGATTATGTTCTTCAACAGCCGCTCGCGCCAGGCCGTCAAGGATGGTGTCTGCAAGGTGTTTGTCGACGAAGGCATCCTGCCCCAGACGCTTGCTGTTATGCAGACCAATGCCGCCCCGCGCGGGATAGAGATTGTCACTGGCAAAGCCGCCCAGACCGAGCTTGATGGCAGCTATTTTGCCGCTTTTGTACAATATCCCAACCAGTTTGGCGAGGCCCAGGATTGGACATCCTTCATCGCCAAGTGCCACGAGAAGGGCATCTTCGTCTGCATGGCAACCGACCTTATGGCCCTTGCCCTGATGAAGACTCCCGGCGAGATGGGTGCCGACTGTGCCGTCGGTAACGCACAGCGCTTCGGTCTGCCCATGGGCTTCGGTGGTCCCCACGCAGGCTTCTTTGCATTTACCGATGCATTCAAACGTCTCTTCCCCGGCCGTATTATCGGCTGGAGCGTCGACGCCAAGGGCAACCCCGCCCTACGTATGGCCCTCGGTATGCGCGAGCAGCACATCAAGCGCGACAAAGCCACGTCCAATATCTGCACGTCGGCAGCCCTTGTGGCCAATATGAGTGGCTTCTACGCCATTTGGCACGGTCCCGAAGGCATCCGCGAAATAGCCACCCGCATCTGTGCCCGTGCCCATCGTCTGGCTATGGAGCTCGAACAGTACGGCTACAAGCAGTGGAACAAGGTCTATTTCGACACCCTCGCCCTGCAGTGCCCTGTACCCACCGCCAAGGTGCGTGAAGTGGCCCTCAAGCACGAGATTAATTTCCGCTACATCTGCGATGAGTGCATTGGTATAAGCATCGACGAGACAACCGAGAAGGCCGACCTCGACGCCATCGTGGCTTGCCTGGCCGAAGCTGCCGGCAAGAACGCCCAGCCGCTTGAGTGCAAGGGCTGCTGCTGCAAGTTCGCCGACGAGGCTATCCCCGCCGAGCTGAAACGCAACGGCGCCTACCTCACCCAGAAGATTTTCAACAGCTTCCACGACGAGACTTCGATGATGCGCTACATCAAACGCCTCGAAGAGAAAGACCTCTCGCTCAATCGTGCCATGATTCCGCTGGGTTCCTGCACCATGAAGCTCAACGCCGCCGCCGAGATGATGCCCCTCAGCTGGAGCAAGTTCGGTGGTATGCACCCCTTCGTCCCTGCCGACCAGGCCGAGGGTTACCTTGAGATGATTCACGACATAGAGCGTCGTCTCGCCGTCGTTACCGGTTTCGCTGGTTGCTCGCTGCAGCCCTGCTCCGGTGCCTATGGCGAATACAGCGGCCTTACGGTCATTCGCAATTATCATATCGCCAATGGCCAGGGTCAGCGCAATGTCTGTCTCATCCCCGCCAGCGCCCACGGCACCAACCCTGCCTCTGCCGCAAAGGCCGGCATGGTGGTTGTCGTTGTCAAGTGCAACGACCGTGGCGATGTCGATATCGACGACCTGCGTGCCAAAGCCGAGCAGTACAAGGACACCCTCAGCTGCCTGATGATCACCTATCCTTCGACCCACGGTGCTTTCGAAGAAGGTATCCTTGACATCATCAACATCATCCACAGCGTTGGTGCCCTCGTATATATGGACGGTGCCAACATGAACGCCCAGGTGGGCCTCACCAGCCCCGGCTTCATGGGTGCCGATGTGTGCCACCTCAACCTCCACAAGACCTTTGCCATGCCTCACGGCGGTGGCGGTCCTGGCGTTGGCCCAATCTGCGTCAGCCA
>JAFXUY010000020.1 GCA_017524785.1 Bacteroidales bacterium
AACTTTCAACTTTCAACTCTGTTACGACCTGATTTACAATCCCTCTCCCACCATGCTTATGCGGCAGGTCTCCGCCAATGGTGTAAAAGTGGTCGACGGACTCTCCATGTTGCGCCTGCAAGCCAAGTTCAGTCGCGATATTTTCTTCTCTAACAACTCTGATTATCCGTATATTGTAAAATAATTACAAAAATTATTTTGCCATATCGGAAATTGTTTGTACTTTTGCACCCGCTTTCGACAGATGAGAGCATTGAATATTGACCGCTGAATTTCAACTCTCAATATTCAATTTTAATGCCCAGGTGGTGGAATTGGTAGACACGCTACTTTGAGGGGGTAGTCGCCATAGGCGGTGCAAGTTCAAGTCTTGTCCTGGGCACCCACCAGAATCAATGTAAGCCCGGATGGCGGAATTGGTAGACGCGTACGTTTCAGGTGCGTATTTCGAGAGGAGTGCAGGTTCAAGTCCTGTTCCGGGCACTAAAAAAAGAAGACCGACACATGTCGGTCTTCTTTTTTATTTATCACAACGTAGAGGCTAGAGGCCATCGTCGTCGCGATAGACGGTCTTGCTGAACCACTGCTGCCAGTTGGGCACCTCGCCACTATTGTTGCCAATAAAGTAACGGAACGTACCCATACCCTCTTTCTCAATCTTGCGCTGCTCGAGCGGTATGGCCTTTACGCGGTCGGCCCATGTGCCGTCAGAGCTGTAGATGGTGAGTTCCTGGCCGGCAAGGTCGTATTTGAAGAAGTACCAGTGGTCTTTGGCTGCCTCGACATAGAATGTCATCTGTTGCGTGTTGCCACGCTTGGCAATCTGTGCCTTGAGGCGCACCTCGAGACCCAGCGGCTTGTCGCCCATGGCCACTATGGACACTTTGCCATCGTAGTACAGACCCACCGACGGGTTGTACTGCCAACGTATGTTGTCGAACAGGATGGTGCTCTGCATCGCCTCGGGAATGCTCGACAGCTTGCCGGTGGAGCTATAGAGCGCGTAGGCACCGGCACCCTTGTCGGCACCCATGTGGTACATCATGGCATGGCGCATCTCGGCATTGGTACTGCCAGTGGCTATGTTGAGACGAAGGTCTTCCTTGATATTGTTGTACATGGCATCGACGACATCCTTGGCAATGGGGAAGGTGATGCCGAAAACAGTGGTGAGGTGGTCTTCCACATCGTCCTGTATGCCCACACTGGCAGTGCCATAGGCATAGAACGAGGCCTGCGTGCGACGGAGCGCCAGATTGATGTGGCCCTCTCCTTCGACGTTGCAGTCGGTGGTGCTCATCGCAAGGTAAGGCTCAACCACGGCATCGGGATTGGAGACCTTCTCCTCGGAAGCTATCATATATTGTTTGCGGTCGCCGAAATATGTGAGCACGCCATGCGCCGAGAGCAACTCGTTGCCTTCCACCTTGTCGGCAGTGAGGAAGGCCGGGCGCATGCGCAGCGAGTTTTTGTCGAGCAATATCGAGGTGGCAATGCGACGGCCGTGCCAGTCGGCAGCCTCTTCTGGTACCGAAACATGGATATGCTCCGGGTCGGTGTAGTCGGCATAGGCCAGCAAGCCCAGCTGTTCCTTGGGAATGCACGGCTGCAACAGACGCACGCCGCCTTCGAAGTGCAGCAGGGCATGGTCGCCCTCGGCACGCACCTTGCCGGCAAAGCCGAATGCGGAGCTTAGGGTGAACGAAGCACTGTCGCTGATGGTGCCGCGGGCCACGGTGACACCGCGTCCGTCGACGGCAATATCGTTCAGGTACAGGCGCTGGGTCTTCTTGGTGTCGTTGTGATAATCCATATAGCCTTTGCCGGTATATTTATCGGCACTGGCAATCATCACGTCGGCACCAGTCACATAGTGCCATGCGCTGTCGCGGTTGAAGATGAGCTTGGCATTGGCCAGCAGGCCAATCTTGCCGCCGTTGTGTATGTGCAGGCTGTCGGCGGCAGGCGCAACGGCAGCATCGGCCACGTTGACGATGAACACTCCCTGGCTCGACAGCTCGCCGCGTTCATAGTCGTAGGTCGACTGCAGGGCATTGTAGCTAAGTTTCTTGGCCTCGGCAGCAGTGCTCACGAAGCGCACGCCGGGCAGGTCGCCGCGTTTCTGTAGACGCATACGTATGTCCATGGCGTCCATACCCTCGGTGGTGCCGCGGGTCGAATTTACGATGTCGAGCACCTTGCGGTCCATATCCCATGCAAAAAGGTCGGCATAGGCTTCCTGCTTGACAAGCTGCAGCTCGGTGCGCGCCGGACCGTCGGGCATCTTCAACTCGGCGGTGCGCTTCTCATAGTCGACATGCGAGCGCACATGGTTGGCCGTGAAGGCCACGGCGTTGCGCTTGGTGCTCTGCAGCGTGAAGTCGCTCACCTCGGCATTCATCTCCATGGCCAACAGGTCGAAGCGGTTGCTCACCAGCGTGCCCTCCTTGACGGTGGCGGTGCCTGCCGCCACAGTGCCCTTGGGCATCAGGTCTATGCGTCCATGGAACTGGGCGTCGTCGTGATACATACGGAATGGGCGCCCCTTGGCGGTGGTGGCCACAGCCATTGAGTCGGCATACGGGTGCCAGCGCTCGTGCAGCTTGCCGCCACGTATGTCGGGGAAGCCTTTCTCTTCGCGAACGAAGAAGGTGTCGGTAGTGGCCGTCATGGAGTCGAGCAGGAAGAGGAAGCTCTTCGAACGCGTGGTCGAGGTCAGGTAGTCTAAATCGCCCGAACCTTGCAAGCCATAGTGGTCGAGCGATATATTGTTGTGGTAGGTACCTTTGCCGCCGTAGGCAGGATAGCCGCCGGCAGGAGTCTCCACATTGAAGCCCAGATAGTAGTCGCGCTGCACGCTGAGGGGGTATGTGATGTCGGGGAAGATTCCGCCCGAGGTCAGCACACCGTTGAACTGCATCTCGTCGGTCACAAAGTCGACTAGGCTGTTGATGGTGAAAGGATGCAGCGTGTAGTAGAATCGGTCGCGCACATACTGGCCGCCGCGTATGGCACGCTTGTCGTAGTATACGTAGCTGTTCTCGCGACTCTCGAAAATGGGGTATTCCTTGTTCTTGGTCAGTCCGTTGTGGTTGTCGGGCTTGTCGACGCTCAGCTTGCCCACCAGCCCGTAGAGGGGCGTCATCACCATGTGGTCGGTGTCGGGGTTGTCGAACTCGGGGACATAGAAGAACATCGAGTCGACCTTCGGCAGGTCGAAGCTGAACTGCTCGTAGCTGAAGTCGGCATCGGTGACAAACATGATGAAACGGCCTACATCGATGCGGCCGGTAAAGCTAATGGCACGGTTTTCGCCGACGGTGATATTGCCGCCGCGCGGATACACCACCACCTTCTGGCTGTCGCTGACCACAAACTGCTTCACGCCGCGCATCTTCAGCAGGTAGTCGTCGAGGCTCATGCGGGCGTTGTAGCTCTTGGCGTTGCTCTCGAGCGACAAGGCATCGTAGTCGAAGCCTTTGGCCTTGGCCTCGGCCTTGGCATAGTCCTCCAGCTTCTGCTTCACATGCACACGGCCGGTCATCTCGTTGTACGACACCAGTCCGTAGCGTGCCAGGTTGTGTATCATCAGCTGTGTCTGGCTTATATCCAGGCCTATGTCGTTGGAGAACGCCTTAAGCGAGAAGTTGTACGATGTGGCTTCGGCAAACTCATACACGCGGCGCACAGGACTCACATCGTCTATGCCCTGAATCTCGCGGGCCTTGTGGTAGGTGTAGCAGTTGCTGCTCTCGAAGGTGGCCATGCTGGCAGCTCCCGCGGCAGTGAGGTTCGAAAACTCTATCTCGTTGCCGGTAGTCACCCACGTGATGTCGTCGCTATAGATGTCGAGCTCGTGATAGGTGTCGATATATGGGCAGTAGTAGTTGCGCTTGGGGTCGTTGGTGAGCACCACCTTGTGGTCAACGGAACTATAGCGCATATTGATACCGGTGTTGCATATCGAGTCGTCGTCGCCAATATAGATGGCCACCGTGGCGTTTTCGCTCACCATGCGCTCCTGCGTGAAGGTGAACTTCAACGCCGTCACCGACATTTGGCGCTTTCCGCCGCTGCGGAACACTATGGTGGCGGGATGCTTGCTCGAGGCGGTGATTAACTTGGCTCCGTTCATCATGAAGCTGCCGTTATAGTCCACGTCGGGCAGTATGTCCTTGATGCTGAAGTCGCGCTTGTAGCTGCGGAAACGGGGATAGCTGTATTTCTCGGGCTCCATCGAGGTGCTCAGTGCATCCTCTATCCGGCCCAGCACAGGGTCGCTGAAATAGTGTGTGTTCACCAGCCGTGCACTGTCGGCGCTGAACTTGGGGAACTTTGTCTCGGCCTTGTAGCTGCCCAGCTCGGCATAGCAGGCCTCGGCCCCGAGGCCCGTGCGCGTCCAGTCTATGCGGCCACCGTTGCCCTGCCACAGGTTCTCTTTGTAGTCGTACACGCCCGTGGTGCCATAGATAACGTTCTGGTCCTTGGCCGAGGCATAGCTCAAGTTGGCCGGCACGTCGAACCACACCAGCAACTTGCCGTCCTCGACACCGAGGCGGAACGGGGTCTTGGCATCGAAACGCCACTCGGCCGAGTTGCTACGGTAGAGCACCCGGTCGGAAAAGAGCGTCTCACAGAAGTCGACATATTCGTTAACAGCCTTCGGTTTGGCGGAGCGTTTCTTGAGGGCTTCGAGCGAAGCGATGAATCCGTCCAGGTTGGGTGCGTTGGCATAAGCATTCGACACGCTGGTTCCGCCGGCAGGCGTGGTGGCTATGGTGGTGAGCACACGCGTCAGGCCACACACTTCCGGGTTGCCCCTCATCTTGGCCTTCACGGCATAGGTATAAACACCCACCAGACGTTCCTGCAGACGGTTGTCGAGGCTCGAGTACACCGAACGGAAAGCCTTCACAGTCTTGGTATTCTCCTTCTGGCGGTCGCTGTCGGAAGTCGACTTGTTCATCCACTCCAGCAGTTCGTCGGGCAGTCCGCCGACGGTGAACTCCGTGGCCTGCTTGGGTTTCTGTGCCATCACAGCCACAGCCGTCAGCAGCACAAATACAAAGGCAAAATATTTCTTCATTTCATTTGATGTTTTTCGTTTAACGTTTCCACTAATCACCATTCACTATTCACTATTCACT
>JAFXUY010000021.1 GCA_017524785.1 Bacteroidales bacterium
CTACGCTGGCAGCGTTGTTAGTGAGGAGTGTGGAGTGAGGAGTGAGGAGTTGGGATCAGTTAAGAGTTATGAGTTAAGAGTTAAGAGTGGGGAATCGAGTGAGGAAGGAGGAGTGAGGAATGAGGAATTTAGTGAGGAATTTAGTGAGGAGGGAGGAATGAGGAGTGAGGAGTTGAGGGGTACTTCCGCAGGCTGGCAGCCTGCGAACCATGTGGTATGCGGACAGCCTGTCCGCGGAAGTACATAGAATCTGGCAGGCCACGTCCCAGTTGCCGCAGGCTGGCAGTCTGCGGACCAACGGCAGTCTGCGGACATCCGCCGACGGCCGGGAAGTGGGTTTTGAAAAAAAATTGTATATTTGCAAAATAATAGAAACCACAACAAATAGGATAACAACCAAAAAAACAGTAACAATGAAGAAAATTATTACTGTCGCCCTATTGGTGGCGATATGCGCATCGGCGTTTGCACAGGCAAACAAGAAAGAGAATCCTTTCGACATCAAACACGACTGGCTGAAAATAGCCGGCTATTCATATCAGCCAGGCTACCCCTACGGTTTCTCGCTCTCGGGCGGCACGCTGCTCTCGGTGGGCTTTGCCGACGCAAACAAAGCATACACCATCCCGGCCACCGAGCTCACGCATGCCAGGAAGAGCACGACCAAGACTACCGCCAAGAAGAAATAGCCCAATAAGATATTACAGCCATGAAACCGAACACCCTGCTGCTAGCGGCACTGTTTTCAATTTTCAATTTTCAATTCTCAATTCTGCATGCCCAGCACGACTCAATCCCCGAGAGCGACCCGGCCATAGTGCAGCGCATAGGCGAATGGCAGGACCTGAAGTTCGGCTTCATGATGCACTGGGGCATCTACGCCCAATGGGGCTGCGTTGAGAGCTGGAACCTGTGCAACGAGAGCTGGGTGGCACGCGAGCGCATAGGCAGCGACGGCCGCCCCATACGCGGCACCAAGGACGGCGACTACTACGAGTACCGCCAGGCCTACCGCAACCTGAACAGGACTTTCAACCCGCAGCATTTCGCCCCTGAACAGTGGGCAGCGGCGGCGAAGAAGGCCGGAATAAGATATGTGGTGTTCACCACCAAGCACCACGACGGCTTCTGCATGTTCGACACGCGGCAGACCGACTACAGCAGCATGGGCAAGGAGTGCCCAGCGCAGAAAGACTTCACGCGCGGCGTGGTCGACGCCTTCCGCGCCGAGGGCTTATGGACGGGCCTCTACTTCAGCAAGCCCGACTGGCACTGCGACGACTACTGGGCCCACGAGTGGGCCACGCCCGACCGCAACGTGAACTACAGCATCGCCGACCATCCCGAACGCTGGCAGCGCTACTGCGAATTCACCTACAGCCAGATTCACGAGCTGACGCACAACTACGGCAAGATAGACATACTGTGGCTCGACGGCGGCTGGGTGCGCCCGTCCTGGAGCGTCGACGAAGAGACACGGCCGTGGCTGGGCTGCAGCGGACAGGTGCAGGAGATAGACATGCACCGCCTGGCCAAGATAGCCCGCGAACGCAACCCGCAGACCATCATCGTAGACCGCTCGGTGGGCGGCCGCTACGAGAACTACCGCACGCCCGAGAAGCAGGTGCCCGACACACTGCTCCCCTACCCCTGGGAGACCTGCATGACCATGGGCGACAGCTGGAGCTACGTGCCGGGCGACAAATATAAGAGCACCCGCGAGCTGATACACATGCTGTGCGACGTGGTGGCCAAGGGCGGCAACCTGCTGCTCAACGTGGGCCCCGACGCCGACGGCAACCTGCCGGCCGAAGCCTTGCAGCGCATGGAGGAGATAGGCCGTTGGCTCGACGCGAACGGCTACGCCATCTACGGCACACGCCCCCTGGCGCCCTACTGCGAAGGCAACGTGCGCTACACGCAGAGCAAGGACGGCAAGCACCGGTACGCAATCACCCTCACCGACGAAGCGCCATACGCCACGGTTAAAGAGATAAAAAGGAAATGATAATAAACGGCGAATTTAACGAGTTTAACGAAGGCTACGCAACGCAGTACAATTGTTTGCGAATTACTCGAATTGTTGCGTCCGAATTCGAGTAATTCGCTTTAAATTGACCTCGCAAGTAATTCGTATAATTCGCATAATTCGCCGTTAAAATAAAAACAATGACCAAAGAAGAGAAATACGCAGCCCTGCTGCCGCAGGTGAAGGCCCTGTGCGAGGGCGAGAGCGACATGATAGCCAAGATGGCCAACGTAAGCGCCTTGCTGCACCAGGAGTTCGGCTTCTGGTGGACGGGGTTCTATAGAGTTAATGTTGAACGAGGAATGATGAATGATGAACAAGCTGCCGCACCTGGAAATTCATCATTCAACACTCAACATTCATCATTAATTTTGGGTCCGTTCCAGGGACCGCTGGCCTGCGTGCACATAGGCTACGGCAAGGGCGTCTGCGGCACTGCATGGAAAGAGCGCCGCACCGTGGTGGTGCCCGACGTGGAAGAATTCCCCGGACATATAGCATGCAGCTCGGAGAGCCGCAGCGAGATAGTGGTGCCCGTCTTCCATGGCGACGACATCATCGCCGTTCTCGACATTGACAGTCGCGAACTGGGCACCTTCGACGCAGTGGACGCCCACTGGCTGGAACAAGTGGCGAGGGAGTTGTGAGTTAAGAGTTATGAGTTAAGAGTTAAAAGTTAAAAGTTAAGGGTTGGAATATGATACAAAGATTATATAAGGCATACCTGGCATCGCGGAAGGTGACCACCGACTCGAGGGACATCACCCCGGGGTGCATATTCTTTGCCTTCAAGGGCGAGCATTTCGACGGCAACGCCTTCGCGCCGCAGGCACTGGAACAGGGCGCCGCGCTGTGCGTGATTAGCGACAGCACCTACAAGACCGACGAGCGCTGCATTGTGGTGGACGATGTGCTGGCCACCCTGCAGGAGCTGGCACGCGAGCACCGCCGCCACCTGACGATTCCCATCATAGGCATCACAGGCACCAACGGCAAGACCACCACCAAGGAGCTGGTGCATGCCGTGTTGCAGAAGCGCTACCGCACCGCGGCCACCAAGGGCAACTTCAACAACCACCTGGGGGTGCCGCTGACGCTGCTCGCCATCCCCGCCAACGCCGAACTGGCCATAGTGGAGATGGGGGCCAACCACCCGGGCGAGATAGAGTTCCTGTGCGGCATTGCCGACCCCGACTGCGGCTTGATCACCAACGTGGGGCGCGCGCACCTGGAGGGCTTCGGCAGCTTCGAGGGTGTGGTGCGCACCAAGACCGAGCTCTACCGCCACCTGCGCGCCAAGCAGGGGCTGGTGTTTGTGAACGCCGACAACGAGCGGCTGATGCACGAGGCCGAGGGCATGGAGAGCACGGCCTACGGCCGCAATGCCGGGGCCGACGTGCGCGGCACCTTTGTGGGCAGCGAACCCTATATGCACTTCTACTTCGAGGTGGGCGACAACGTGTACAACGTGCACAGCAACCTGCTGGGAGCCTACAACTTCGACAATGCCATGGCTGCCGTGGCCGTGGGTCTGCACTTCGGCGTGGAGCCCTTCGACATCAAGGAGGCCATCGAGGAATACACGCCCAGCAACAACCGCTCGCAATACAAGCGCACCGGGCGCAACGCCCTCTACCTGGACTGCTACAACGCCAACCCCTCGTCGATGGCCGTGGCCATAGAGAGCTTCGGGCAGCTGCAGGCCAGCCGCAAGGTGGCCATTATAGGAGGCATGCACGAGCTGGGCGCCGACGAGCGCAAGGAACACCGCCAGCTGGTGGCCGAACTGGAAGCCATACACCCCGAGCAGTGCCTGCTGGTGGGCCCGGAGTTCGACGGCATAGAGCTGCCGCCCTACATGCTGCGCTTCGACGACACCGCCGACCTGAAGGCGCACCTGCATACGAACCCGATAAGCGGCGCCACGGTGCTGGTGAAAGGCTCGAACACCAACAGGCTATGGACGCTGGAGGAAGAGTTGTGAGAAATTGGAAAATACAATTCAAACTTATTAAATAACACTTAAAACAAAACAATTATGAAGACACTACGTTACATGGCCATGTTTATGCTGGCCGCAACAATGGTTTTCGCCTCCTGTGGCAAAGACGACCCGACTCCCGGAAACGGCGGAAGCGACCCGCAACCGCGTCCACAACCCCAGCAGAATGAGCTGGTCGGCACATCCTGGCAGGCGGATGCAAACAACAGCTTCACCTATCAGGGCTTTGCTATGAACTACATCGTGCAATTCACGATGGACTTCATCACCGATTCGACGGGTGAGATGTTCACCGATGTCACCGTCGAAGTCCCCGCGATGCCGAACGCCAACCAGAGCCAAAACGAAACCACGGCATTCAACTACACCTTTGACGGCACATCGCTGGCTATCAGCGACGAGAGCGGTATCACCGACACAATGCCCTACAACGCCACCGACAACACCTTCACCATGAACATCCCAGCCGAAGCAGGCGAAGCACTTGCCGAGCTGGGGCTGACGATAGAAGAGGTCTTCGGTAGCGACAAGGTCGTCTTTCATCAGACCCGCAAATAACATTCCCACACAATGAAACAGACCCACCTCCACACATTGGTGCTGGTTGTCGCATTGCTGTGCGGCAGTGCAGCCCAAGCAAGACCGGTGGAACCCGAGCGGGCCGCTGCAGCGGCCCGCTCGTTCTGGCTCCACACCTTGCATCTCAAAGCCGATGTTCAGCTAGCAGACCGCAGCGCCGAGTGGCAGTTCGACGGCATATACCTGTTCGTGAATCCGCAAGGGGGCTTCGTGATGGTGGCTGCCGACGATGCAGTGAGGCCGATTCTGGGCTACTCGACCGACGGCGCCATTGAACCGCAACAGCTACCGATACAGTTGCAGGAGTGGCTCGAAGTGTACCAGCAGCAGATTGACTGGGTGCGCGAGAACGACGGACAGCCGTATGCCGCCGACCGGGAAGCATGGACACTCCTCGACAATGGACAAGAGTTGAAAGGGAGCAAGAGCGAGGGGGTAGGTCCATTGCTGACCACACAGTGGGACCAGACATCGCCCTACAACCTGCTGTGCCCACAGGGCACTGTGACCGGCTGCGCCGCCACAGCACAGGCCCAGTTTATGAAATACTGGAACCATCCGATAGTGGGCTACGGCAGCCACAGCTATGTACACAGCAGATACGGCACACAGAACGCCGACTTCGGCCAAACCTTCTACGACTGGGGCCACATGCCCGACAGGGCCACCGGAGCCTCGTCGTATACGGAGAAGATGGCTGTGGCGACGCTGATGTACCACTGCGGCGTGAGTCTGGAGATGGGCTACGGCACCGCAGCAGAAGGGGGCAGCGCAGCAGCAGGGCTGTCGGGAATGGAAGGCTTTGCCAGCATAGACAATGCGCTGAAGAACTATTTCGGCTACAGCCGCGATATGGAGGTGAAGTTCAGGAACCAACCGCTGATGGGCCAGACATACACCAACGACGAGTGGCGTGCCATGCTGATAGCGGAGCTTGACCAGAACCATCCGCTGGTATATACCGGCTCGTCGGAGCAGGGCGGCCACGGCTTCATCTGCGACGGCTACGACAGCCGCCAGTACATGCACTTCAACTTTGGATGGAGCGGAACCGGCGACGGATACTTCCCTGTGGACTCGATAAGCCCGGGAGTGGGCGGCGCCGGCGGCAACGTGACCTACACCTTCAACATGAACAATGCCGCCCTATTCGGAGCCGTGCCGGTGCATGAGCTACGGGTGAGCGACAGCGTGTTCTACATGGGCCGAGACGGCGGCAGCGACTCGCTGATACTATGCACCAACGCAATGGTAAACACCATCTGCAGCGTGGCGAGCAGCGCACAATGGCTCAGCGTGGACAATGGCGGCATAGTCGGTGATGGTTGGATTAAGTTCACCGCCTCGGCATTCGACACCGAAGGCATAGAACGCGAAGCACTGCTGACCTTCAGCCAAGGCGACGAGACAGTGGTGGTGAGGGTGAAACAGGTTAACCTTAACGAAGAAGAACTTTGTCCGCTCACCGTAGTGATGGAGACCACACGCGGCGATGGGTGGCAAGGCGGCGCAAATCTGGCGCTGCAAACCAGCAACGGCTACATCTTCGGCACAGCAATCCTGGCAGAAGGGACCATGGACACGGTGGTCATCAACGTGGCGCCGCACGACGTATATGCGGTGTGGAACAGCGGCGGCGGCACCGACCGATACATCAATTACAAAATACTGAACCAGTACGGCGAGACCTTTGTTGATGTACAATCGGCCTACTACGACAGCGGTACACATTTCATAGAATGGCCCTGTGCACACCTTGGAATCGACGTCCAGGACGACGAGATATGGCGCATGTGGCCTAACCCCGCAAGCGACATATTGCACATCGACGGTCTGCCGCAGAACAGCCGTGTTGAGATATACGACATAACAGGCCGCAAGGTGATGGAAACATGCAGCAACACCGTCAATATCCAAAGCCTGGCCAATGGCAGCTATGTGCTGCGCATTACGACAGAAAGCAGTGTCGACACCGAGAAACTGATAAAACAATAATATTATGGAACAAGACAAACCCAAGAAACAACGCCTCTTCCGTTGGGCACTCTGGTGGGGTCTCGGCATCACCATTGTCAGCATTGCGCTGCTGTTCATCCCCGGTCTGGACGACGGACAGGATCCTGTCGGCGACCTGATGTACAACTTGCTCGACAAGGGTTTCTGGCTGTTGCTTCTGATAGTCGGCATCATTATGCCTGTATTTGAGGAGTGCACTTTCCGCCTGTGGGGCAACGGCAAGATGGCCACCGGCATCATATCGTCGATTCTGATGTCAGGTTTCATGATGCTATACGGCTGGTGGGCAGGCCTCATCTCGCTTGTCGCCACACTGGGCGTAACGCTGTTTGTCAAAGACCGTAACCGCCGCCTGCTGGCGATGATGCTCCTCTCGTCGGTTCTTTTCATGCTCGCCCATACGGCCAACTATGGAGGAGCACTCATACCAACAATAGTGGCGCTGGTGGAGAAATTCGGCTTCGCCCTGCTGGCATCCTATCTGGTTATCAACCACAACCTGCTGTGGTCAATCGCGCTGCATGTGGCCAACAACTCGCTTGCCTGTCTGGCAATATACATCGGCCTTGCCAATATCTCACCGACTACCTTCAGTGGAGAGGGGCACCAGATAGAGATCCGGCCACTCATACTAGACAAGAATGCCGAAATAAGATACTGGCCCACCATCAGCGGCGACACCCTCACCTACAACAACAATCTCGACCTCATGGCCATCAACCTCCTAGAATGGGACAGCTCCCATAGCTACAGCTACTTCTACGATACGGTGGTCTACTACGAGAGCTCGGCCACTCATGTTAAATACAATATGCAGGTGGTGTTCGACGCCGACAAGCCGCACGACTACACCGCCGTGGTGCGCACCCTCGAGCGCAACGAATGGATAAAGATGGACACCACCGTGGAGCAGGCCTACATGATTACCGTTCTCGACAGCACCAAACGTATCGAGACCGACAGTAGCAACATCTCCATGTGGGTGGGAGCTTACACGCTACAGCGCGACGGATTGCCCATACTGCAACCAGAAGGGTTCAACCACTACGAATGGAATGTCAGCAGCACTCGCAAAGTGGGCTCCCTGGACGAAGCCCGCCAGCTGCTGGAGAAAGCGGGCCTTGGCCTCGAGCCCTGCAACCGCAAGATGACCATGATACGCATCACTACCCTGTACGACCCGTTGTCGGAGATGTAGGTAAAAGAAGAGAGGATACCCGTTTGGACATCCTCTCTTTTTTGAAATTGGTCGGGGTGAAAAGACTCGAACTTTCGACCCCTTGCACCCCATGCAAGTGCGCTAGCCAACTGCGCCACACCCCGAACAATCACGTTTTCTTCTCTTGAAAACGGGTGCAAAAGTACTAACTTTTCGCGATACGACAAAATATTTTTTTACTTTTGCTTGTATAACACTATCTGTCAGCATTATAATTTTTCACCACACAGCTCTACTCAACAATCTTTTTGGCTACAGCAATAAGTCAAAGTGCCGTTTTTTCACTCCTCGGTGATGACGACCGCCAAACGCGAAAGACCGGTTGCCGTGTTACAGCCCGACTGACCAGAACAAGCGTTGTTGGTAGAGAGGGTGACAGAGGACGGGAGCTGGGCGTAGAGGTAGCGCTCGATAGTCTGCAAGCGGTGTGTGGTAAGGAGACCGTTAAAGGATGGGTCGTTGGTGATATCGTTGGAGAGCGACACATCGACGTGCATGTGCGGATTGTCGGACAGGAAACGAAGCAGCGGGGCAAGTTTCTCACGGCCTTGCTCGCTGAGTTCAAGGTCGACTCCCGGGCCGAAGAGATCGTCGTAAAAGATGCGTTCACCGATGACAAGGTTGTCCATAGTCACGTCGAGGGTGGTCTCGCTAATCAGGTATTCGCCATCTTCCTTGGTGGTATTAATTTCGTCGAAAGCGATGAAATAGCCTGGCAGTTGATAGGTGAGTTCATAGTACTGGTCGCACTGGAGATAAAGGCGATAGAAGCCATCGGTGTCGGTGATGGTGTTGCATACCGGCAGGCCATTCTGCAATGCCGTGACACGCACACCTGCAAGCGGATAGTCGTACTTGTCTTTGGTGCGTCCCCAAAGGAGAACACCGTCGAGAGTGCCAGAGAACGAGTAGAGCTGCGAATCGCTGTCGCTTTCGACACGCTTTGAGACCCAATAGCCGCAGCCGTGAGCAGTATCGATAGCCATGTCAATATCGTCGGCATCGTCGCTATTGAGAGGCTCGGGCAGCTTCTGTACGCGGCAACGCCCGATCTGCAGCATACCAACGGTGTCGCCAATAGCATGGTCGGATATGAGACGTGTGGAATAGATGTTAAGATAGGAATGGTCGCCGTCGTGACCGTTGGAGGAAAAAAGGAGACAATCGCGATAGACAGAGGGTGATATCTCGTCGTAGGAGGTGTTGATGCGGTTGCCGAGGTTGGTTGGGCGTGACCATTTGCCGTTTTCCAGCAGAGAATACCACAGGTCGTAACCGCCGAAACTGCGGCGGCGTTCGGGTGAAGAGAATATCATAATATGGCCATCGGCAGTGAAGGTGGGGTGTTCGACAGTAAGGCCAGACATACGTACCTTGCGCAAGCGTCCTTTTTTACCTTCGGGCTGGTGGTAGCAGTAGAGGATTGAACGGCCCGACTTGTCTGGGCAGGTAAAGTAGAGGTCGCCGGTAGACGGGTGGCGGACCAGATAGTTTATGCCCTCGGCAAGGCGCACATACTGGGTGTCGGCCCAGAAGCCGAGAAGCTGCTCGCCGCTGCGCTGGGCAACAAGCAGAACCGAGGAAGCATAGCAGTAGAGATTGTCGTCGACAATGGACACACCTGTCACTTCGCCAGGCAGCAGGGCCATTTTCTGATGGTTGGCATTGAATGCCGACTCCTGGGCATGGAGAAGATTGAATGCTGACAGTTGAAAACAGACTATTATGCTGACGCATAACAATCGCAGGAGTGTTTTATTCATGACTTCTTTGCTTTTTTCGGATTACGTTTGGCAGCAATAGTACGCCATCCCTCGAGAGCCAATGGCAGGGCCTCGCTCATGCTCTGTATATAGTGGAACGAGAGGCCTGTAAGATAAGCGGCAGTAATATCCTCGATATCGCGGCGGTTGTCTTCACAGAGGATGATATCGGTGATGCCGGCACGCTTGGCGGCAAGTATTTTCTCCTTGATGCCGCCCACCGGTGTAACATCGCCACGAAGCGTTATTTCGCCCGTCATTGCCACGTTGGGACGCACCTTGCAATGGCATAAGACCGATACCATAGCCACAAACATAGTGATACCCGCAGAAGGGCCGTCCTTGGGTGTGGCACCTTCGGGCACATGAATATGTATGTTACTCTCTTCGATAAGCTTGCTGTCGATGCCAAAACGCTTGGCGTTGGACTTTAGATACTCGAAGGCCAGGGTTGCCGACTCCTTCATGACATCGCCAAGGTTGCCCGTCATGGTGAGGGTTCCCTTGCCATTGCTGAGCGACGACTCGATAAACAGGATCTCGCCGCCCACAGGTGTCCAGGCAAGGCCCGTAACAACACCTTCGCGGGCCACACGCTGGGAACGCTCGCTATTGTGGATTGGCAGGCCCAGTACCTCCTTGAGTTCAGCAGGTGTTACTGCCGACGTACTTTTTTTACCGCTTTCTGCCATCACGACACGGTGGCGCACAAGCTTGGAGAGCTGTTTCTCGAGCTGGCGGACACCGCCTTCACGGGTATACTCGTTGACCACCTGGGCGATAATATCCTTGGTGAAACGAAGTTTGCGACGGTCGACACCAGTGTCGGTCATGATACGCGGCAGAAGGTGACGGCTGGCAATCTCACACTTCTCTTCAAGGACATAACCGCTGAAATCTATAATCTCCATACGGTCGAGCAAAGCCGGGTGCACCTCGCCGAGATTATTGGCGGTGGCAATGAAGAAGACGTTGGAGAGGTCAACATCAACACCCAAGTAGTTGTCGTGGAAGTGTGCATTCTGCTCGGGGTCTAGAACCTCAAGGAGTGCCGATGTGGGGTCACCGTTGAAAGACGAACGCTGAACCTTGTCAATCTCGTCGAGAACAAATACCGGATTGTTGACACCAGCTTTGACAAGTTCTTGAACAATGCGGCCTGGCAGTGCCCCGACATACGTGCGTCGGTGGCCACGTATCTCAGCCTCGTCGTGCATGCCACCAAGGGCCACACGACGATAGGGACGGCCCATGGCAGAGGCTATACTACGGCAAATAGAGGTTTTGCCAGTGCCTGGAGGTCCTACGAGACACAACACCTGCGCATTGTGGGCATTGAGACCTTTCTGTTGACGGTGCTTCATCACTGCCAGATATTCAACAATACGCTCCTTGACCTTTTCTATGCCATAGTGGTCGGCATCCATAACTTTGCGTGCCTTGACAATATCCAGGTCGTCGGCAGCACAGACGTGCCAGGGGACATCAAGCAATGTCTCAAGGTATGTAAGCTGAACCGTGTAATCGGGCGAGACTGGCGAAATGCGGGCGGTCTTCTTCAGTTCTTTCTCAAACACTTCGCGCACTGAATCGTCCATATCGACTTTCTTTGCACGTTCACGCAGTTCATCGAGGTCTGGATTTGGCCCCCATGGATTCTCGTTGTTGTGCTGGTCGCCCAGTTCTTCTTGAATGACATCCATCTGGTGGCGGAGGTAGTATTCGCGCTGCTGGCGGCCAATAACATCGCGGGTTTTGTCGTCTATCTCGCGACGTAGTTCTTCCAATCCTTTGAGGGTACCCATCTGGGCAAGCATCTTGTCGACACGTTTGACATAAGAGTCGCATGCCAGCATTTCGTATTTCACTGCGGCATCGACCTCCATGTGGGCGGCGGCAAAGTTAATGAATATCTTGTCGCTGCCTATGCCACCAAGCATCGACCCCAGTTCATCGTCTTGCAGGCGCATCTTGGTAAGTTCGGCATACTGGCTGCGAAGTTGTTTAACTTTGCGCTTGAAGGTGGGTGTCTGCATACCGTCTGCACTTTCGGGAGCCAGCACTACGCGGCCCGTCATATATGGCAGGCTGCGGGTGAGCATAAGCGAGTGGCAACGTTGTACGCCCTGGAGCACAGCCACTGTGGTATCCTCGCGGAATTCGAAAACCTTGAGTACCTTGGCGACAACACCGACAGGATATAGGTCGAAGTCAGTGGGGTCGTTGACATCGTTGCGTTGAGTAAAAACAATGATATGTCCTTTTCCCACCTCGGCAAGCAACATACGCGACTTCTCGCGGCGGGCAGCTATAGGAAGTATAACACCCGGCAGCAATACCTGATCCATTACCGGAAGCACAGGCATTTCGCCCTCAATACCGTCGTCGTTCAACAACAAATCCTCATTATCCTCGTCGATAACAGGAACTATATCAGCCTTTATATTCATCCCCTTGGCAAACAATTCGCCAAGTTCATCCAATACTATCTTTTTCATTCTATCCATTAAACGCAAAATAATTCAAAAAGTTTCAGCGAAAATATAAAAACGAACTACTCTTCATGATAGTAAATACGTTTTACCCTAGGAGAAACGGCAGTAAGGAGTTCGTATGCAATAGTGTCGGCTGCTGCTGCATTACGCTGTAGCAGGTCGCCTTCGCCAAATATCACCACCCTGTCGCCTTCGACGCAAGGAATATCAGTCACATCAACGAAACACATGTCCATACAAACGCTACCAATAATAGGAGCCTCCTGCTTGCCAACAAGAACACGCCCACGGCAGTAACCGAGACCACGATGCATACCGTCTGCATACCCCATAGGCACTATGGCTATGCGCGAATCACGGATTGCATGCCAACGCCCATTGTAGCCCACGGTATCGCCAGCCGGTATATCCTTTATTTGCGAGATGCGCGACACCAGCCGACTCACCTGACGAATACTGGCCTGCACATCTGGTTCGGGGCTGATACCATAAAGGCCGATGCCAAGCCTGACCATATCCATCTGTGCCTCCGGGAAACGCGTGATACCGCTGGAATTTAGTATATGTTTTAGTCCTGACATGCCATCGCTCCACTGACGGAAGAGCGATATCTGGCGCCGCGTGAAATCGTCCATCTCGGGGTCGTCGGCACATGCCAAATGCGTAAAGACGCTTTGAACCTTTAGCAATGCTGCAAGTTCGGCAAGGCGGCTATCAAGCCGAGGGCGGTCGCCACCTACAAAGCCCAACCTGTGCATGCCAGTATCGAACTCAACATGTATCGGATATGGTTCTGTCTCTACCAAACGCAACCGCTCGGCAAATAGGTCAAGAATGCGAAAACTGTAAATATCCGGTTCAAGTCGGTAGCGTATGATGTCGTCGAACGAAGCTTCTTCGGGATTCATCACCATTATCGGGAGTGTTATTCCTCCACGGCGCAGTTCCACACCCTCGTCGGCATAAGCCACCGTAAGATAGTCGACATGGTTGAACTGTAGCGACGAAGCCACCTCTACCCTGCCGGCACCATAGCTTGACGCCTTTACCATTGCCATAAGCTTGGTCGCTGGCGCAAGACGCGAACGGTAGTAGTTGAGGTTGTGCACCAAAGCATCGAGGTTAACCTCCATCACCGTCTCATGGTTCTTGCGTTGCAACAGTTTGGCTATACGTTCAAAAGCAAAAGGGCGTGCTCCTTTGAGCAATATGCTCTGATTGGCAAAAAGCGAGAAGTTGTAGCCATCTATAAACTCCTGTGTCGACTGATAAAACTCTGCATCGAAACCTGAGAAGCAATCGCGGCATCGCGATATAGCCTCGCCTATGCCAATCAGGCGGGTAATGCCTTTCAACGTCACCAGCGATGCCACCTGCGAATACAATTCGCGGTCGGGAATACCAGTCTGCAACAGGTCACTGAGTATAAGCGTCTTGTTATGGTATTGCCGCACATGTGCGAGGTAGTCAAGGGCTATGGTGAGCGAATTTAGGTCCAAACTATAGCTATCATTGATAAGCAGACAGTTGCCTATAGCCTCGTTCATCTCCATACGCATCTCTACAGGAGCCAACGTCTGCATGCGAGAAGCCACAACCGCAGTGTCGTAACCCAACAGCAGCATCGTCGCCACACAATGCAATGCATTCTCCTGCGAAGCACGGTCGACAAACGGAATGGTTACCGTGAATGGTTCCTTATCATGTGCCACCAATGAAAAGACTGTATTCCTGTCGTCCACATTGGACGAGAGCACCTGCAAGTTGCATTCCGGCGACGAACCCCATGTGTAGAGATTGACATGGCGAAAACTCTCGATGCCACTTACTGCCGAATGAATATCTTTATGGTCGGAACAATAGACCAATGTCTCGCAATGGGTGAAGAGCTGTAGTTTCTCGGCAATCTTCTGGCCTCGCGTGAGGAAATTCTCGTCGTGGGCTTGTCCTATATTGGTGAATATGCCTATCGTGGGCTTTATGACTCGCTCCAGTCTGGTCATCTCGCCGGCCTCCGATATGCCGGCCTCAAAAACAGCCAGACGGTCGTCACCGTCCATCTGCCAAACCGACAGCGGCACACCTATCTGCGAATTATAGCTCTTAGGACTAGATGCAACGCGACCTTCTTGAGAAAGGAGCTGCACAAGCCAGTCTTTTACTATGGTCTTTCCATTGCTGCCGGTAATACCAATAACAGGCATGTCATATTGCGCCCTATGCCATGCTGCTATGGCCTGCAAGGCGTCCACAACATCGCCGACATACCATACGTTGACATCTTCGTAGTTTATTTCACAATCTGTCGGTACAACAAACGAGCGCACACCAGCCTCATACATGGCCGGAATATAGTTCACGCCACTGTTACGATTGGTAACTATTGCAAAGAAGACTGTACCTTCTGGTTCTACAAGGCGACGGCTGTCGGTGAGCAGGTGGCGCACTTCGTACTCTGGCGAAAAGACCCTCTGTCTTTCAGACTTTACTATTTCCCTTATTTGAGCTACTTTCATTTGTGTTTCAGGATTTGATAGCCTATGCGGCATTCGAGGCATCGACGGCTGTTACAGTATTTTGCGTATAGTTGCAGCAAAGCCTGCGTGGAGGATGCCGACTTTGGATCCATACCAACCTGACACCATCTGCGGACAACAACATTGTCCTCTGGCGGCAGTTGTTCGAGCAGTGCCACGGCCTGGTCTTTGTATCGCTGCTGACCATGCATGCTGCCATATACAAACAGCAGCGGCACCCAAGCGTTTATTATCAGCATCTGTGTCTGCGCACGCCCCATTCGTTTAGGCGTAGCGGTCTTGGTGATTTTATCAAACTGATAGTGATTGTCCCAATATTTCGAGGCCTGGAGGTCGAACAGCTGCTCCAATTGTTTCACATCGGTCGTCTCAAGCATGGTCGAGAAAAGGTTGGATGCCCGATTCACCAATGCGGCAAACTGACTGATACGTATCGTAGGAAAGCTTGACGGACGCATACGATGGAATTTCCACATCTGACCACCAATCGGTTCCAGGCCTGTACCATTTCGCAAAGCCTCGTAATCCGACTGCATACGTCTTGGATATTCATCCTCGAAATAACCCTCAAGCAGACCGGCTTGCCCCATAAGCATGGCTTCGAGCCGCTGCGGGTTGTCCTTCCATCGGGCCAGCAGACGCTGGTCGGTGGCTTTGGCAAGCAGTTCGAAAGCCAGGGCATTCACCTTGCCGCCAAAGTAGCGTGCCATAAGCCAATAGCAGGTCTGTTCCCAGTTACCATGGCTCTCGTCAATCATGCGTCGCACGGTAGCCGACTTGTCCTCTATACGTTCCAGCGTGAGACGATCCAAGGCCGAATCGACAATAAATCTCGGCACCTCGGCAATCTGTCTGGCGCATGGTATACCCGATTCGGGTTCAGGAGCCATAAGCGAGTCGTAATTGGCCACCAACGATGGATGGAGATATGGTTTCAGTTCCAATGTAAGCGGTACCTTGCCATCCTGTTGGCGTACTTCGCAATCGTGCTCATACACCACATGCAGTAGCAGGTTGTTGTAGGCTGGGTCTTGCGAGTGTTTGTGTGCTCGCCAGTCCGAAGTATGTATGTGTACTTCTACATTGCCCACCCATTCCACGTCGCCGATTTTCAGGCGTGCACCTATGAAATCGGGGCCAGAATCACGGTTCAATTCTCCTGCACGATGGCACACTACAGGCTGGCCATCTATGGTGGTCAGCCCGTCGCCCAGCAACTGATGTTGCCAAATGTAGTGCAGGAAAGACTCTGTCATCAGTTGAACATTTCTTTCATCTTGTCGAAGAAGCCTCGTTCCTGCTTTGTCGGGTTAGGCTGGAAGTTATCGTGTTTCTGCAGGTCTTCAAGCATCTTTTTCTCTTCCTTGTTGAGGTTCTTGGGCACCCACACGTTAAGGCACACCAGCAAATCGCCGCGACCGTAGCCATTCACCACAGGCAAACCCTTGCCACGCAGGCGAACCACTCGTCCCGACGGCGTGCCAGGGTCTATCTTTATCTTCACTTTCCCTCCTAGTGTCGGTATTTCCACCGATGCTCCCAAAGCGGCATCGCTAAATGTGATGAAGGCGTTGTAGTAGAGGTTGGCATCCTGACGCTCGAACACCTCATGTGGTTGTTCCTCTATCAGCACTATGAGATCGCCGGCTATGCCACCATGCGGAGCTGCGTTGCCTTGGCCCTGCATGGCCAACTGCATGCCATCTTGCACACCTGCCGGTATGTTGATGGTTATAATCTCGTCGCTTTTCACTATGCCGTCGCCGTGGCAGTCGTGGCATTTGTCTTTTATGATACGGCCTTCGCCGCCACAATGCGGGCAGGCACTCTGTGTTTGCATCATACCGAGCATCGTACGCTTGGTCTCGACCACAACACCCGACCCATGACAATGGGGGCAGGTCTCGGTCTTGCCGTCGCGTGCGCCGCTACCGTTGCAAGTCTTGCAGGGCACATATTTGCTCACTTTTATCTTCTTCTCGCAGCCACGGTCAATCTCCTCAAGCGTCAGTTTGACCTTGATGCGCAGGTTAGTGCCACGCAACACACGACGTGCCGCACCGCCGCCACCGCCAAAGCCTGTAAAGCCTGTGCGGAAGCCGCCGCCGAACAAATCGCCAAAGAGGTCGCCAAGGTTGGAGAATATGTCGTTCATATTCATGCCGCCCTGGCCATAAGCACCCTCCATGCCTGCCATACCGAACTGGTCGTAGCGGGCTTTCTTGTCTGGATTGCTGAGCACATCGTAGGCCTCTGCTGCCTCTTTGAATTTCTCTTCAGCCTCCTTGTCGCCGGGGTTGCGGTCGGGATGATACTGCAAGGCTAGCTTGCGGTATGCCTTCTTTAGCTCTTCGGGTGTGGCGTTCTTGTCGACGCCAAGCACCTCATAGTAGTCTCTCTTTGCCATAATTCATTTCCTCCTTGTCAGCATGCCACCACCACCTTGGCATAGCGCAGCACTTTGTCGTTCAGGTAGTAGCCTTTCTCTATCACGTCTATCACGGTTCCTTTCTGCTCGGGGGCAGGAGCAGGAATCTGGGTGACAGCCTCATGGAGCGATTCGTCGAACTTTTCGCCTTTTACTTCCATGGCTTTAAGTCCTTTCTGCTCCAGTATTTTCATCATCTTGTTGTATATCAACAGCACACCTTCGTCGTCGTTTTTCACAGCCAAGGCACGCTCAAAGTCGTCGATAACAGGCAGTATAGCCTTCATGGTCTCGCGGGCTCCATTGAGGAGCAGGTCGGCTTTCTCAAGGTTGGTACGCTTGCGGTAGTTCTCGTATTCCGAATAGAGCCGCAGATACTTGTCGTTGAGCGAGGCCAACTTCTCGCCCATCTCCTGCAGTTTGTCTTCCTCCGTGGGTTCGGCGGCTTCAGGTTCCTGCTGCTGTTCAGCAGTCTCCTGTATGGGTTCTTCTTTCAGTTCTTCTGTCTCGCTGGTATTTTGTTCTTTCTTGCTCATTGTTTTCTTGTTATATTTTAGTATACCTATATATAGCAAAAAGACTGCCAATGGCAGTCATGACTGACATTTTGTCACCATACAAAAACATCCTCCGGCTTGCGCGGCCTGTCAGTGGCTCGCCAACGGAAGTCTGTTAGCCGTCGCCACTCGTCGGGCAGTTTGCTGACAGGATAAGTCTGCATATCGGGCTTGTCATAGGTAACAACCCTCGAAGCCTCGCCAGTGGTGTCAAAATAGATGCGCATGTCGGTACCAACGCCAGCGTTTACTCCCACCAGCGAGGTATTGCCCTGTTCGTCGTCCTCGGTTATGTAGAACACCATCTGCGCATTGCCGAGTATATCCACATAGTCCGGGTCGCCTTTGGTGAAATACACCACCCCCTGCTTGCCCTTGAGTTGGTTGTAGCGGGCACTGTCTACCTGCTGGATGGCAAAACAGTCGGTGCGCAGATAAGCGCGCTTCATGCCAGATGTGTCGTGCAGCAGCTCGATGGTGTCGGCGGTGCATTGGTAGTGTTCGTACCACAGCACAGGGTTTTTGTAGAGCGACAGCAGCGAGTCGGTAGCAGAGTAATAGGCCGAGTCGCACATGGCCTGCGCATCGTGCCGGTATACTTTGACCTTATAGTTGGCACGCACGGTGGAGAGTTGGTCCAGACTGTCGTTTGTAACATAAATGGTGTCGCCATGCATGAACAGCGAATCGCCGTCGCTCACATAGAGCACATGGGCGCTGTCGGTCACATACGAGTAGCGGTATTTCTGGTGCGTCTCGCCATAACGGCCTGTGCATGTAAGGTCGTTCACCGAGTCGTATATCCTCACGTTCCCGCGAGCCTTGCCAAACTCCATCACCTCGTCGTAGTAGAGCGTGTCGCTGTCTATGGTGCGACCCTGATTGCTGACATGCGACCCTTTGAACGAAACGGCGAAGCGGGTGTCGGTATTGTAGTCGCCAAGCTCGCTGTATATCTCTGACGAGTCGCTATAGATATGTGTAGGGCTCTCGAAATGGGCCACTTTGCTCACGGTGTTGTAGAGCAGCGTGTCGGTGACCAGCAGCATCGACGAGTCGCGCAGGTTCACATCATTATATATATAGAACATCTTGCGGTCCGAGTCATACTCGCCCTGTCGGCTGTCGAGTGTACGGTCGTCGCTGGTGGCGTGTCCCCACAGTGTATAGTAGGCCGTGGAGCGGTCGCGTTCGTAGGTAAGATGGTTGGCCTTCAACACCGTGCTGCCATCTATAAGCACCACCGTATCGGCCCAGATGTCGAGCACGCGGGTGTTGCCGTCGTAGTAGAGGCGGTTACCGAAGATGAAGGTAGTGTCGGTGAGCGTGATATGTATGTTGCGGAAGGCGGTGAAGCTGTTCTCCTCGGTGTTGTAGTGCGCCGAGTCGGCCTTAAGGGTCATGCCCTCGTGAGTGGCCACGACATTCTGGTATAGAATCCACACTTCGGGACGGTTAGGGTCACGCGACCCCATGCCCGACGTATATTCTATAAGCTTTTGGGCCTCCACCGCAAAAGTGGCGGCAACCATCAGCAATAGTGTTATGATGCGTTTTGTCATTCTTGCAAATAAACAAGGCGACTTCTAAAAGTACGGCCTTGGGGGCTGTGATTTTAGAAGTCGCCCGCACACGATGTGTGCTATAGCCGTTTAGCGTGTACGCGAACCGAGGCGATCCATGGCGCAGCGGAAGCCAATCCACGATGCCGACTTGTTCTGGTCGTAGTAGCGGCGGGTGCTGGCCTGCAGGTAGTAGGAGCGATCCTTCCAGCTGCCGCCCTTGACGACGCGCACATGGTTGTTGACCAGCGACGAGCTGGGGTTGTCCTTGGTGTTGGTCTCGCGACGGTACATGTTCTCGGTCCACTTGTCCTCGTCGCTCTGCGTAGCCTCTTCGACAGCGCCCTCTTCGCCTTCTTCCTCTTCCTCGACCTCTTCTTCGGCCTCGGCGGCATTGGCATCGGGTTCATCCTGCCACTTCTCGAGCTGCGAAGCACGGTCGCCATCGAGGTAGCTGACATTGTTCGACTGGCGATAGTTGCGGCGGTTGTTGTTAGGCTCCTCGTATTTGTAGACAATGAAGCCGTCCTCGCCCATCAGCACGCCACCGTCCTCATCTCTCTCGTAGGTCATATAGATATTACCACGGAACGGGTCGAGGTCGTCGCCACCACGCGGGTTGACAATCTTACGATAGACATCCATGCACCACTCGCTGACGTTGCCAGCCATGTTGTACAGGCCGTAGTCGTTGGGGAAGTACCACTTGACGGGGCAGGTGTAGTCCCAGCCGTCGTTCAAGTTGCCGGCCACACCCATGGCGTCGCCACGGCTGCGTTTGAAGTTGGCAAGGAACTGGCCGTAGTATTTCTTGTTGGCCGAACGCAGGCTCTGACCGGCCCACGGGTAGGTCTTGTGCTCGACAACACGTTCGTCGTAGGTGTTGCCAATCAGGCCCAGGGCAGCGAACTCCCACTCGGCCTCTGTCGGCAGACGGTAGTAGGGATAGAGTATACCATCGGTCTTGTTGATGACGCGGTCCTCGCCGCCGGCGGCGGGGTTGAGGTCTTTCTTGCCGCGAGCATCTCCCTCATAGCGGCCAGCGAGGTAGACATCGGTCTGGAAGGCAGTGGTACCGAGGTTCTCCTGGTCGAGGGTCAGATAGCCCTGGTCGACAAGTATTTTTTCGTTCAGGCGGTCGGTACGCCAAGTGGCATACGACGTGGCCTGCAGCCAGCTGACGCCGACGACAGGATAGTCGCCATATGAGGGGCTCTGGAAGTAGTAGTCCACAAAGCCCTCGCGCCAAGCCAATCGGTCGCGCCAGGCGGCGGTATCGGGGATGATGCGGCTCACACGGTCGGGGTATTCCTCGCCGTAGGCGCGGTTCATCCAATAGACAAACTCACGGTAGTTGTTGTTGCTCACCTCGCACTCGTCAAGGTAGAACGACGAGACGGTAACGGTGTGGGCCATGTTGTCCCAACGGTAGCGGGTGTCTTCGGTGACGTGGCCCATCACAAACGAACCACCCTCGATAAACACCAATCCGGGTGCCGTACCCTGCTCGGTAGCATCCGAGACCTCGAATCCGCCCCATTTGGGGTCGTTGTAGTTCCAGCCTGTGGCCGACGACTTGCCAGCCTTGTTGGAGCATCCGGCCAGCAGCAGGGCTGCTGTAGCCACGAGACATGAAAATCGCAGAATCTTCATATATATCCTTTTTGTTTGTTTACATATTAACGCGCGATAGCGTCGTTTTGTTTCAGCTTTATGCTTTTTTAACTTATCTTTCCTTTGTTTAGAACGACGGACAACGGATGGCTTTCACCTTCTTCTTGTGCTCGGGCACCGGCAGCATCACACCCACCGTAAACTCGTGGGCGCCGGCAGTGCTGTTGGCCAGTTTGCTGACGGTGACATCGTAGCTGTAGCCCACCTTGAAATAGTCCTGCTGCACACCCACCTGGAAGATGAAGGCATCAGCGTTCTCGACGCCATTGCGGAACCAAACGCCCACCAAGAACGGCATCCAGTCGAGGTAGAGACCATAGTTGAAATAGTGCAGACCACCTTGGAACTGATAGATGACATTGGGCGAGATGATGGGCGAGCCGAGCGATATCGACGACTGGCGACGACGCTCCTCGGCCACGTTGATCAGTCCACCGCCATGGACTGTGAGCTTGATGGGCACACGATCCTCGGAATAGAAGGCCACGTTGGGCTGCGTGAGGTGCGAGGCTGCGAGGCCTGCATACCATTTGCTGCCGTACACCAGCATACCGGCATTGAAGTCGGCAGTCCACTGGCTGGTCTTGTCGGGAGCCTGGGCGCCAGTGGGATAGGCAAAGCCCATCTCGGCATTAATCTGGTCGGGGAAGCGCAGGTATTCGTCCCATTTGAGGTGGGTGTTGACCAGCGACACCTGCAGGGCGGCGCTGATGTTGACCTCGCGGCTGACGCGGAAATTGAAGGCGTACATGGCACCCATCATGTTGGTCGAGAGGGCACCGTGGTCGCCCACACGGTCGGTCATCAAAATCACGCCGATACCGCCGTGCAAATCGCTGACGTATTGGTCGTATGATGCCGAAACCGTAGTAAAAGCGCTGACCAAGCCCGGCCACTGGCCACGATAGGTGAACGATATGCGCGGAGCCACTGCCGTTCCGGCGAATGCCGGGTTCATATACAGCGGGTTGGCGTAGAATTGAGAGAAGCCTATATCCTGTGCAGCCGCCGTGCCAGATGCAAGCAACATGGCACCCAGCAGCACCACTTTCAGCCTCTTTTTCAACTTCATTTTATTCATATTACATGCCTATAATCAAATTGCAATATTACACTTTTTTTTCAATATATATAACTTTTTCGCAAAAATAATTTACAACCATCACATTATCAGCCAAATATTTTTCAACATCCCACCCCAAAAATCTCGCAAAAACCCGTCCAGGCAACACTTGTTTCAGCATTTTTCGCCATTTTTCGGAATTGCACGCTGAACCATGTTCCCTCACATCGGAACCACAGGACCTTACCGTCCGCGATGAAGTCTCTGCACCATGAACCACCGGGGAACGACCAGAGATGCCGAAAAGCCACCCTCATTCTCAATTGTTTACCATCTGTTCTTCGATTGTTCTTCGATTGACTATCGAAGAACAATCGAAGAACAACCGAAGAACAACCGAAGAACAGAGTACCCCTATAGGGAGTATTAAGAGTTTGGGGTTGCCATGCTGCGTTAAAGCATCGACATAATGCTGTCAATAGGCATGTAAATCCCTAATTTTTTATAATGGGCGTGCGATTCAAAAAAAAGTTGTATTTTTGCAGACTATGAAAAACGTGAAATTTATCGCGATTATTGCTGTATTGTGTTTTTTTACAGCAAGTTGCACTAATTACGACAAGTTACTCAAGAGTAACGATTACGAGGCAAAGTATGCCGCGGCAATGCGATACTACGAGGATAACAGCTTCTCGAAAGCCATACAATTGTTCGAAAACCTGAACCTCTACTATCGAGGCAAGGAGAATGCCGAGAACATAGGCTGGTACTATGCCCAGGCCCTCTACAAGGAGAAGGACTACTACACCGCCGGCTACCAGTTCAAGCGCTTCGCCCGCCAGTTCCCCTACAGCGAGCGTGTGGAGGAGGCCGCATTCCTGTCGGCCTACTGCAAATACATCGACTCGCCGGCCTACACCCTCGACCAGAGCCAGACGAAGCTGGCCATCGAGGAATTCGAGACCTTCGCCGAGCGCTGGCCCCGCAGCAACCACATGCCCGAGGTGAACCGCTACCTTGACGAGATGCGCGAGAAGCTGATGAAAAAAGACTATGAGATTGCCTACGGCTACTACTTCATCGAGGAGTACGGCGCCGCCTACGAAAGTCTGAAAAACTTCCTCAACCTGTACCCCGAGGCACCGATGCGCGAGGATGCCATGTTCTACCTCCTGCGGTCGGGCTACCGCTTTGCTGCCGGCAGCCGCGAGGAAAAGCAGAAAGAACGCATGCAGCAGGTGGTCAACGACTTCGACCGCTTTAGCAGCAGCTTCAAGAACTCCAAGTACCTCAGCGAGACACAGGACATCTACACCAAGGCCCGCGCCGCCCTGGCCAAGATGGAACAAGCCGAGAAACAGAATTGATAAACAAACACAACAAAGATAAGACCAAATGGAAGAAAAGAAAAAGGTTATCACAACCACTATCACCCGCAACACGGCTGATTTCGACAAGCAGACCGACAACATCTACGAGACCGTCGCCATGCTCACCAAACGCGCCAACCAGATTGCCATTGAAGAGAAGAAAGAGCTGCACAACAAGATTGACGACTTCAAGGGTGGTTCCGACACACTCGACGAGATGTTCGAGAACCGCGAACAGATAGAGATTGTGCGCCGCTACGAGCAACAGCCCAAGCCAACGCTGGAGGCAACCGAGGAATACCTCGAAGGCAAAATCTACTACCGCAACCCTGCCAAGGAGGACAAACAAGCCCAGAAGTTCGAGGCCCTCGAAGAAGAGGTCATCAAGGAGAATGCCTGATTGCCCGATTGCTTGAATGCTTGAATAATTAGGTCTATGAGGATTATTGTCGGCATAACGGGAGGCATAGCGGCCTACAAGGTGCCCGAACTGGTGCGCCTGCTGAAGAAGGCCGGCCACGAGGTGCGCTGCGCCGCCACGGAGCATGCCCTGGAGTTCGTCACGAGGGTTACCCTTGAGACCATCTCTGGCAACGCGCTCTACAGCGACCTATTCGCCTCGGGTCGCACCGAGCACATCTCGCTCAAAGACTGGGGCGAGATGCTGGTGGTGGCTCCCGCCACTGCCAACATCATAGGCAAGGTGTCCAACGGCATTGCCGACGACGCCATCAGCACCCTGCTGCTGGCCTTCTCGGGCAAGCCCGTGGTCATGGCCCCGGCCATGAACTACGAGATGTGGGCCCACCCTGCCGTACAGCGCAACATCGCGACGCTCAAGGGCTGGGGCATCCGCATGGTAGGCCCCGAGGTGGGCGAACTGGCTTGCGGCGTGAGCGGCACAGGCCGCATGGCCGAGCCCGAACAGATTGCCACCTACATAGCATCGCTTTCAACTTTCAACTTTCAACTTTCAACTCAAAAATGGCTCGTCACCGCTGGCCCCACCTACGAGCGCATCGACAGCGTGCGCTTCATAGGCAACTACAGCAGCGGCAAGATGGGCTTTGCTCTGGCACAAGCCTTGGCCGACGCCGGTGCCGACGTTGAACTGGTGACAGGGCCGACAGCCCTGACAATTGAACATCCACGGGTGAAAACGACCCGTGTCGAAAGCGCCTGCGAGATGTTTGCCGCCGCCACAGCGGTGTTCCCCGGATGCAACGGGGCCATCCTCTCGGCAGCCGTGGCCGACTACCGCCCGGCAGAGTGCGCCAACCACAAGCTGAAGAAGCAGGGCGACGAAGGCATGCACCTCGACCTAGTGCAGAACCCCGACATATTGGCCACCCTCGGCGGCATGAAAAAAGAAGGGCAGCGGCTTGTAGGCTTTGCCCTCGAGACCGACAATGAGGAGGCCAACGCACAGCGCAAACTTGAAAAGAAAAACCTCGACTACATCGTCCTCAACTCGCTGCGCGACGCAGGCGCCGGCTTCGGTGTGGACACCAACAAGGTGACTATCATTGCCCGCGACGGCCGCCACAAGGAGAGCCCCCTGATGAGCAAACAGGAGGTGGCACGCATGATAGTCGAGACGACAGCCCTGTAGGGACAAATAACAATGAAGAGACTGTCTATCATCGCCATCGTACTGGCTTCGTTGGCTATCGCCGGGGAAGCCTTTATTTTCGCCACCCGCAAGGAGGAGAGCGAAGAGTTGCATGCACGTGCCATCCGCGCCGACTACCGCATCTATGCCCCCTCAATCCCCGACTCGTTGAAGTTTGCCGGCGAACGGGTGCCGCTGAACTCCTATTATGTACGCGAAGGACTTGACCGCGAGCTGGTGTCGAACATGTACTACCAGTCAAACACCCTCTTCAGCATCAAGCGCGCCACGCGCTATTTCCCCACCATCGAACGTATACTGAAAGAGCAGGGCGTGCCTGTCGACTTCAAATATCTATGCGTAATAGAGAGCGGTCTGCAGTGCGTCACCTCGCCAGCTGGTGCGCAGGGATGGTGGCAGTTCATGAAGACCACCGGACAGAAATACGGGCTGGAGATAAACGACGAGATTGACATGCGCAACAACCTTGAGCTCTCGACCGTGGCGGCATGCAAATACCTCAAGGATTTGAAGACCCGTTTCGGAAGCTGGACAGAGGCTGCTGCCGCCTATAACTGCGGCGAGAACGGCCTCGACCGCCGTCTCACCAACCAACAGCAGCGCAGCTACTATGACCTCTATCTCAACCGCGAGACCCAACGCTACGTCTACCGCATCCTCGCCCTCAAACTCATCATGCAACATCCGCAGGACTACGGCTACTACGTGCGCCATTGCGACACCTACCCCGAAGTGCCCACCACCGAGGTGCTACTCAGCGGCAAGGATGTCGACCTCGTGCAGTTTGCCAAGGACAACGGCACCAGCTACAAGATGGTGCGCACGCTGAATCCCTGGATTACCACCGACAAACTAAAGAACAAGAACGGCAACACCTACTCGGTGAAAATTCCCACCAAGAAAGGCACCGAATACAACACTATAGTCCGTGGCAAACACGATACCACGGTGATAGAAAGCATCTGATGGACGACGAGAAGATAAAGATATTAGGCGCGCGGGAACATAACCTGCAGAACGTGGACCTGGAGATACCGCGCGGCAAGCTGGTAGTGTTCACCGGCCTCAGCGGCAGCGGCAAGTCATCCCTGGCCTTCGACACTATCCACGCCGAAGGGCAGCGCCGCTACATGGAGACATTCTCGGCCTACGCACGCCACTTCATCGGCAACATGGAGCGTCCCGACGTGGACCTGATAGAAGGCCTCTCGCCCGTCATCTCCATCGAACAGAAGAGCACCAACAACAACCCGCGCTCGACGGTAGGTACGCTGACCGACACCTATGACTTGCTGCGTCTGCTTTACGCACGCATCGGCAAGGCCTACAGCATCGTCAGCGGCAAGCCCATGGTGAAATACAGCGAGGAGAAGATACTGGAAATCATCACTACCGAATACGGCAGCCGCGACATTATGGTGCTGGCGCCGCTGGTGAAGGGCCGCAAGGGCCACTACCGCGAGCTCTTCGAACAGGTGGCCAAACGAGGCTTCCTCAAGGTGCGCGTGGACGGCGAGGTGAAAGAGATTACCTACAAGATGCAGGTGGACCGCTACAAGGTGCACGACATAGAGCTGGTCGTTGATAGATTACGTGCCGACCGCAACGCCACACGCCTGCGCGAGGCTGTGCAGACAGCCTTCCGACAGGGTAAGGGCATACTGATGATACTGAACAACGAGGATGGCAGCATACGCTATTTCAGCCGCATGCTGATGGACCCCGACAGCGGTCTCTCCTACCCCGAGCCGGAGCCCAACACCTTCTCGTTCAAC
>JAFXUY010000022.1 GCA_017524785.1 Bacteroidales bacterium
GCCCACGACAGCCGCGACTTTGCCTTTGCACGCCATTTCGGCCTGCCGATACGTCAGGTTGTGACCCAGGAGAAGGACACTACGAGCGACCCCGCCACATGGAGCGAGAGCATGGATGCGAAGAGCGGATGGAGCGTGAACAGCGGCTTCGTCACCGGCATGAAGGTGAAAGAGGCTATGGCCGCCGTGATAGACAAGATAGAGGAAATGGGCATCGGCCACCGCACGGTGAACTACCGCCTGCGCGACGCCATCTTCAGCCGCCAACGCTACTGGGGCGAGCCTTTCCCGATATACTACAAGAACGGCACCCCCTATACGATACCCGAGGAGTGCCTGCCCCTGGAACTGCCGGAGGTGAAGGAGTTCAAGCCGACGGCCACCGGCGAGCCGCCGCTGGGCCACGCCGAGGTATGGGCCTGGGACGAAGAGGGCCGCAAGGTGGTCGACAAGAAGCTGGTGGACAACAAGAAGGTGTTCCCGATAGAGTTGAGCACCATGCCCGGTTTCGCCGGTTCGAGCGGCTACTACCTGCGCTATATGGACCCGTGGAACGACGAGGCTTATTTCTCGAAGGAGGCTGTGGAATATTGGCAGAACGTCGACCTCTATGTCGGCGGCGCCGAGCACGGCACGGGTCACCTCATCTATGCCCGCTTCTGGAACAAGTTCCTCTTCGACCTTGGCCTCTCGGTCAAGGAAGAACCCTTCCAGAAACTGATAAACCAGGGCATGATCCAAGGCCGCAGCAACTTCGTGTACCGCTCGAAGGCCGACAACAACCTCTTCATCTCGAAAGGCTTGATAAAGGACATGAACGAGGTGACGCCGATACACGTCGACATCAACATTGTAAGCAACGATGTGCTCGACGTGGATAAGTTCCGCCAGTGGCGGCCCGAGTTCGCCAATGCCCGCTTCGAATTGGAAGAAGGCAAGTACGTGTGCGGATGGGAGATAGAGAAGATGTCGAAGAGCATGTTCAACGTGCAGAACCCCGACGACCTGGTGGCACGCTACGGCGCCGATACGCTGCGCCTGTACGAGATGTTCCTCGGCCCTGTGGAACAGGCCAAACCCTGGGACACCAACGGCATTGAGGGCGTGTTCCGCTTCCTGAAGAAGTTCTGGAAACTGTATCAGAATCAGAATCAGAACGAAGAAGGAGGACTGAAAAACGTGGAGTCGGGCAATCAGGCACTGAAGGTGCTGCACCAGACCATCAAGAAAATCACCGACGACATAGAGCGCTTCTCGTTCAACACCTCGGTGTCGACATTCATGATAGCCACCAACCAACTGACGGAGATGAAGTGCGCCCAGCGCGAGGTGCTGGAGCCGCTGGTGGTGCTCATAGCCCCCTTTGCACCGCATATCGCCGAGGAGCTGTGGCACCAGCTCGGCAACGAGGGCAGTGTGGTCGATGCCAAATGGCCGAAAGTGGACGAGAAGATGCTTGTCGAGGACACTGTCAAATACCCCGTCCAGTTCAACGGCAAGATGCGCTTCACCATCGACCTTCCGGCCGAAGCCACACAGGCCGACGCCCTGGCAGCCATAAAGGAGTCGGCCGACGGCCAGAAATGGCTTGGCGGCAACGAGCCTAAGAAAGTGATATTCGTACCAAAGAAAATCATCAACATAGTATGTTAAGTAGACATTTTCTGCGCTGCAAGGTGCTTCAGGCTCTCTATGCCAGCCAGATGGAAGAGAATGGCGTAGTCTCCGCCATGAAAAACTTCGACTACCACGTCAACCGTTTGAACGAACTGGGCGTGCTGCAGGTGTCTCTGCTGCCCAAGATGCTTGAGGTTGGCGAGATGGTGATAGAGGAGGGAAAGAAGAAGTTCCGCCCCACCGACGCCGAAAAGAAGCCCAACCGCAAGTTCCTCGGCAACGAGTTCCTGCGCCGTATGGCCGACAACTTCGAACTGAAGCAATATATGGATAAATGGGGCGGCTGCTGGGAATTGCACAGCGAGCTGCTCCGTGAGGCTTTCATCGAGTTCCGCAAGAGCGACACCTACTGCCAGTATCTGTCGCATGCCGACACCGACTTTGAGCAGGACAAAGAGTTGGCCATCATCCTCTTCCGCTTCCTGATGAACCGCGAGGCCATTGTCGCCGTCATCTCGGAGCGTAGTCTGCTTTGGGAGGACGACTTCGAACAGATAGCACAGTACAACTTCATGATGCTCAAGACCCTCGATGCCGATACCATGGACGAGGCTATGCAGTGGCCGGTGATGTACGACCGCCGCAACGAGAAGGACGAGGCCGACTTCCAGTTTGCCCGTCAGCTGCTGCGCGAGACGCTGGAGCATCGTGAGGAGGGCGACGAGCTGATAAAGAGTCGTCTGCAAGGCTGGGAGTTTGAACGCGTGGCCTTGATGGACATTCTCCTTGTCAACATGGCCATCGCCGAGCTCACGTCTTGCCCCTCGATACCCGAGAAGGTTACCATAGACGAGTATATCGAGATGTCGAAAGAGTTTTCGTCGGAGCGTAGCCGCTTGTTCATCAACGGCATCCTCGACAAACTGGTGCTGGAGCTGCGCAAGCAGGGCCGCATAAAGAAAACGGGCCGAGGCCTGCTTACCGAAACCGAAGCCAATTAAACACATGAAACTGCACACCAAACACACTATGCTACTGGCGGCGGCTGTGCTGCTGCTTACGGCAGCCTGCCACCAGGCCCCGGGCAACGACCCCGACGTGGATCTTATACGCAACCCGCTTTCGGCCGAGGGCTACGACAGCCTGACGGCAATGCCCGTGATGACTTTCGACAGCGAGATGCACGACTTCGGTCGCCTCTCGGGTGGCGAGAACATATCTTATAGTTTCCACTTCCGCAACACAGGCAGCGCCGACCTCATCATCTCGTCGGCCTCGGCCACATGCGGCTGCACGGTGGCCGACTATCCGCGTGGCCGCATCGCCCCCGGCGCCGACGGCTATGTGACCGTGACTTTCAAGAGCGCCGGCAAGGCTGGACAGCAGTTCCAGGAGGTCACCGTGGTGAGCAATGCCCAACCATCGCGTGTGAGACTTAAGATTATGGCCCAGGTGGGCAGATAAACGATACGTAAACAATCAAGCAAACAAATAGTAAAGCATTATGACTGATATGATTCTACTGCAGGCCGCCCAGGGTGGCGGAATGGGTTCCATGTGGATATGGATGATTGTCATCCTTGTTCCCATGTGGCTCCTTATGATGCGTCCGCAGCGCAAGAAAGAGAAAGAAGAGCAGAAGTTCCGCAACGAGCTGAAGAAAGGCGACCGCGTCTTATTCTCTGGTGGCATCTATGGCAAGGTGCACGCCGTGGAAGAACACACTGTCGATGTCGAAGTGTCGAACGGTGTAGTCATGACTGTGGAAAAGAGCATGATACAGCCCGCTCCCGAAGCAAAGACCGAAGAGAAGAAATAAGTTGTCGCTGTGAAGCAGTTCCTGGTGATACTTGGTTTTACGGCCCTCGTGTGGCTCGGCGTTTCTATGGCCGAACCGACGGAATATCCAGTGCGTGTGCAAGTGGAGACGGTGGGCTACGACACCATCCGCTATGCTGTCGTCAAGGCCGACACTGCGCTCACCCTCCGTGTGACGACCGATGGCTACCGGGCCATCCTCTATAGCCTGCGCCACGAGACGCCAGTGTTGAAGGTGGCCGTTGCCGACGAGGGGCTGAGGCATTCAGTACCGGCGGCAGACGTCTATGAGCTGCTGAAAGCACAGATGTATGGCGTAATGAACGTCGGCGGCAACATCGACTCGCTGCGTATAGTCCTCGCCGAGCGTCACCACCGCACCTTCCGTCCAAGGCTCGACAAGGTCGACTTCTCCTTTGCCGAACAGTATGGCCTCTACGGCCAGCCCGAGGTGACACCCTCCGAGGTGACACTCTACGGCACCGAGGAGTCGCTTGCCGGCATCGAGGATGTCTTCGTGGCAAAGGCCTCCGTGAATGGCATCAATGCCTCCGGCAGCTACCAGCTGCCACTCGAGGCTGTGTGGGAGAGCCGGGTGGACGTGAAGCCCTCATGCCGCGAGGTGAGCGTATATGTGCCGGTGGAAGCCTATGTGGAACGCGATTACCGCGTGCCCATCCATGTGGCTGGGGCCGACAGTACGGTGGAAATGAGGGTCTATCCCGACGAGGCGGTGCTCCACGTGTGGGTGGCCCAACGCGACCTGCAACGCACGCCCGACTTCACGGTTGCCATCGACTATAGCGACGTACTGGCCCACAAGGAACTGACTCCGCGTGTCGTCGACTTCCCTGGATATATCCGTCTGCGCAGCGTCGAACCGCAGACTGTGCAGTGCGTGATTATCAAATGAAAAGGGTAGGCATAACAGGTGGCATGGGGTGCGGCAAAAGCACCGTGGTCAACGAGTTCCGGCGTCTCGGTGTTCCATGCTTTGTCAGCGACATCGTTGCATCTGGCTACTATTACGATTTCGACTTCCTCGACGACCTGCGCCGCCTTCTCGGCGACGAGGTGTTCCTCGACGACGGCACCGTCGACAAGAAGGCCGTCGCCACCAAAGTCTTTGCCGACAAGGCTCTGCTCCAAGGCCTCAACGCCTTGGTGCACCCTCGTGTGATGGAAGACTTCTCCCATTTCTGTAAAATCCATGCATCGTCACCTTATGTCCTCTTCGAGAGTGCCATATTGTACGACTACGGCTTCGACCGTTTGATGGACAAGGTGATATGCGTCTACCTCGACCTCGACGAGCGTCTGCGGCGTCTATCGCAGCGCGACGGGGTGGGGGAGGATGCCATCATGGCCCGCATTTCCAACCAGCTGCCTGCCGAAGAGATGATGCTCCGTGCCGACTACGTCATTCTGAACTATGAAGGCAACCCACGCCGCCGTCAGGTGGAATATATCGATAAATTGTTGAAACAATGAAGAGAAAGAACATACTGGCTGTGGCCATGATGATAGTGGCAACCTGCAGCGTGTTGCAGGCCGAGGCGCAACGTTTCAGCTCCCGCGGACTCACCTTCCGCAACCCCGAGAGCGACTGGATAGACTCCGTGATGGCCACCCTCAGCCTCGAGCAGCGCGTGGCCCAGCTGATGGTGGTGCGCGTGCCGCTCAACCTCACCGACAAGCAGACCCGTGCTTTCTCCGAAGAGATGAACGGCTACGGTGTCGGCGGTGTATGCTTCTTCGCCGGTACCGCCGAGCGACAGGTGCCCATGACACGCCGTCTGCAGAAGGACGCCCGTGTGCCGCTGCTCGTTTGTATCGACGGTGAGTGGGGCCTCGGAATGCGCCTCAAAGACCTCTACTCTTTCCCCAAGAACGCCGTGTTCGGCCAGCTCCGTCCCGACGCCGACAGCATCGTCTACCGCATGGGTGAGGAGATAGGCCGTCAGTGCCGCGAGATGGGCATACACGTCAACTTCGCCCCCGTGGTCGACATCAACTCCAACCCCAAGAATCCTGTCATCGGCACCCGCTCCTTCGGCACCGACCGTGAGCGTGTGGCCCAGCTGGGCATCATGTACGCCCTCGGTCAGCAGAGCCAGGGGGTGCTCGCCACAGCCAAACATTTCCCCGGCCACGGCGACACCGACAAGGACAGCCACGAGGAACTGCCTGTCATCAACCACACTACGGCTTATATCGACTCCATCGACACCTATCCCTTCCGCCGCCTTATCGAGGCCGGTGTCGGCGGTGTGATGGTGGCTCATCTTCAGGTGCGTGCCCTCGACCCGCAGAGACCATCCTCGCTCAGCCCCTTGGTCGTCGGCGGCCTGCTGCGCCAGAAGCTGGGCTTCGACGGACTGGTGGTCACCGACGGACTCGACATGAAGGGGGTCACCAACACCTACAGCGACGGACAGGGCGAGCTTGCAGCCCTCCTCGCAGGCAACGACATCTTGCTCCTGCCGCCCGATGTGCCCAAGGCCATCGAGGTCATCAAGGCCGCCGCCGAGCGTAGCGACAGCATCCGCGCGCTGGTCGACTACCACTGCCGCCGCGTCATCAAGGCCAAATATCACTATGTGAGACCTTATCTCAAGGACGACATCCGCGTGCCCGACAAAGCCCACGAGCAGGTGTGCAAGGACATCGTCACCGACCTCAATATCAGTGTCGACCGTCGTATCGACAGCATCGTCAACAGCGCCATCGCCGCCAAGGCCATGCCCGGTTGCCAGCTGGTGGTGATGCACCGCGGCCGTGTGGTGCTCGACCGCTGCTATGGCCGCCAGACCTACGACGCAGCCTCTGCCCCCGTAACCCCCGCCACCGTCTACGACCTGGCATCGCTCACCAAGGTCACCGCCACCACCCTCGCGGTGATGAAGCTGGTCGACCAGAACAAGGTGGGCCTCAACGACAAGCTGAGCCGTCACTTGCCCTACCTCAAAGGCACCGACAAGGAGCGCATCACCGTCAAGCAGGCCCTGAGCCACTGTGCCGGACTGAAAGCCTACGACGCCCTCTGGAAGCAGACCTCCGACCGCGACAGCCTTCTGCTGCTCATAGCCCAAAGCCAGCTCAACCCCGACGCCGGCATGGTCTACAGCGACTTCGGCTTCATGCTCCTCGGCGACATGGTCGAGCGTATCAGCGGCCAGACCCTCGACACCTTTGTCACAGAGAACTTCTACGAGCCTATGGGCCTCTTCTCCACCACCTTCCTTCCTTTCGACAACGGTATCGCCCTCGGCAGCATAGCCCCCACCGAGCAGGACAGCATGCGTGGCCTTATCCGTGGCGAGGTCCACGACCCCAACGCCGCCGCCATGGGTGGCGTCAGCGGCCATGCAGGTCTCTTCTCCAACGCTCGCGAGGTGGCGCTGCTCATGCAGATGCTCCTCAACGGCGGCGAGCTCGACGGCGAGCGCTACCTCAAGGAGAAGACCGTCAAGACCTTCACCAGCCGCCAGTTCGAACGGCAAGGCAACCGCCGCGCACTGGGCTTCGACAAGCAGCTCTTCAACCCTAGCAACAACGCCCAGGTGTGCCCTCAGGCCTCGCAGAACAGCTACGGCCACACCGGCTTCACCGGTACCATGTTGTGGGTCGAACCCGACGAAGACCTCATCTACGTCTTCCTTTCCAACCGTGTGCACCCGTCTGCCTCGCCCAACAAGCTGGCACAGATGAACATCCGCACCGACATCCAGTCATGCATCTATAACGATATCTGTAAGTAATTATGGCAAATCTCCTCAAATGGCTGTTCCTTGGATTGGGCTGGGCCGTAGGCGGCCCCATAGGCGGCATCCTCGGCTATTATATCGGTAAGGCTATCTCGCCCGACAGTCCCAGGATCGACGACGGCGACGACGGCGGCGGCCACCGCGGCCCCTACCGCAACACAGGCACCCAGCAGGATGTCAACGTGGCTCTCATGGTGCTCATCGCTGCCGTCATGAAGGCCGACGGACAGGTGAAACGCAGCGAGCTCGACTATGTCAAGCGCTTCCTCCTTGCCAACTACGGCGAGGAACGCGGCAAGCAGATGCTCAAGGTGCTGCAGCAGATGGTCGAACGCGACATCCCCATAGACCAGGTGTGCCAGCAAATCAAGGTCAACACCGACTACAACACGCGCTACCACATGCTCGACTTCCTCTTCGGGCTGGGCAGTTCCGACGGCGAGTTCCACCAGTCGGAACTCAATATGCTGCACCTCATAGGCCGCTACCTCGGCATCTCGCAGAGCGACTATACCTCCATCTACGAGCGTCATGTGGGCCATGGCGATTCAAGCTACTCCGGCTCCAGAAGCGGCAGCCGCACCTCGGGCTACAGCAAGGACCCCTACAAGGTGCTGGGCATCGAGAGCACGGCCACCGACGACGAGGTGAAGAAAGCCTACCGCAAGATGGCCATGAAATACCATCCCGACCGTGTGGCGGGCATGAGCGAGGAGATGCAGCGCAACGCCGCCGAGCAGATGAAGGAAATCAACCGCGCCTACGAAATCATAAAAGAAACCCGTCCAGGGTTGAAATAACATTGCACCGTAGGTGCTTTCGTTTGATATTTATATTGTTGCCATACGTTCCACGACGGTGCCGACCAGTTGGCGCATCGGTGCGTGGTAGTCGTTGAGGAAGGTGCCCTTGGGGCGGTTGGCAATGATGAGGCACACCGTCAGCGCTTCGTGGCCAAGCAGGTGGCTGAAGCCGTAGATTGCCGATGTCTCCATCTCCAGGTTCGTCACCCTCAATCCTGTTATCTCCTTGAGGTTGCGTACCTCACGCGGGTTGCATTCCGTCCTGAAAGTGCGGGTGTAGTCGGTCCATTCGAACGATGCCAGCTTCTCGTTGAGCCCCTTGATGGCGGGGTGCAGCCTGATGGTGCGTCCCTGCGGACCGTAGAAGCCCGGCGCCGTGGCCGTGATGCCGTGGTGCATGTCGTATGCCACCAGCTCGAGCAGCGTGGCGTTGCTCTGCACATAGTAGGGACGCGCCGTGCCTGCCGGCAGGTGCATGTGGGCGGCGAAGGCCTGTTCCATCTCGGGCAGCGGCGTCACCCACTCTTTGTAGTAGTTCATCAGTCCGTCGAGGCCCACGGCGCATTCCGCCGCCACACGGCTGCCGCAGTCTATGTCGGCCTGCAGCGAGCCGCTGGTGCCTATGCGTATTATCTGCAGGTGACGGTTGCTCCGGGCGTTCCATTTCCCGTTTTTCACTCTCAACGCGGCGTCGAGCTCGGTCATCACTATGTCTATGTTGTCGCAGCCCATGCCTGTCGACAGGGCTGTCATGCGGGTGCCGTGGTAGGTGCCCGTGAGGGCGTGGAGCTCGCGGTTCTGCGACTCGAACTCCACACTATCGAAGATGTCCTTGAACATGTTGACACGTCCAGGGTCACCAACAAGCAGCACCTTGTCGGCCAAGGTGCTGCTGTCTAGGTGTATGTGGTATAGGCTGCCGTTGGGGGCAAGTACCAGTTCGCTTGCTTTCATATAACTTTAACTATTCACCATTCACTATTCACCATTCACCAACTTATCGTCTGTTGGTTGCCGAGCCGCTGGTGGTGCGGGTGCCGGTGGTGCCAGTGCTGCGCGTGGAGGTAGTGTTGCTGCTGCGCGTGGTGGTAGTGTTGTTGCTGCTGCGCGAGCTTATGGTGTTGTTGCTGGTGCTGCGGGTCGGCGTGGCCGAGCTGTTCAGGCGCGAGGTGGTCTTCGGTTCGTTGTCGCTCTTGGCAGTGGTGCCGGTGTTGGAGCGTGTCGGCGTGGTGCCGGTGCTGCGGGTGCTGGTCGAGCTGCCGCTGGTCGAGCGGGTGTTCGAGGTCGAGCTGCCGCTGGTCGAGCGGGTGCTGGTCGAGGTGCCACTGGTCGAGCGGGTGCTGGTCGAGGTGCCGCTGGTCGAGCGGGTGTTGGTCGAGGTGCCGCTGGTCGAGCGGGTGTTGGTCGAGGTGCCGC
>JAFXUY010000023.1 GCA_017524785.1 Bacteroidales bacterium
ATCGGTATGGATGCGGTAGTTGATTTTAGAGAGTTCACGCTTGGCAGACCATTCAAGTTGCCTCTGTTCGTCAGCTTTGAGTCTATGGTACTCCTTGACGAGCAAAAGTTGGAAACGAGGACTTATCCACATGCCAAAGTGGTAGGCAATATCTCTATGGGCATATGTGCCACCATAACGGCCAGCTTTGGCCATAATGCCGACTGCTCCAGTTCGCTCAATCCATGTCTTGACTGACAAAACAAAGTTGTTGCTTCCTGCCGCATTCCTAATTGTATCGAATTCGGTACAATTAAAATTAGGGTTATACAACATCTCCCATTCACCGAGATATTCAATTGTGCTCTTCAAACTCATCCAGCGGAACACTATGTGCTCTTGCATCTGGCTGTGAGCCATGTCGGTTAGTGAGATATAGTCTTCGCTCTGTACGCTAACAACAGTAATCTCTGTGTTTTCAACTTTTATCTTTGCCATGATCCTTGAATTTGACAGTTTCTTGTAACAATGTTCGAATTCCCATTATGCTCATATATACGAGTTCTAATAAAATCTCCCAAAGCACATCGAAGAAATTATCTTATGACTGCAAAAAACTCATAATTGGCGATTAGATGTATTGAGTTCAGAAGCCTGGCAGGGTGAGCCAGAGGGTTGGGAGCATGAGGAGGAAGCCGATGAGGATGAGGGCGAGGATGAATTTCCAGACCCATTTGAGCCAGGTGCCGTAGGGAATGCGGGCCATGCCGAGGACGCCGATGAGGACGCCGCTGGTGGGGGTGAGCATATTGGTGAAGCCGTCGCCGAACTGGAAGGCCAGGACGGTGGTCTGGCGGCTGACATTGATGAGGTCGGCGAACTGCGTCATGATGGGCATGGTGAGAGCCGCCTTGGCGCTGCCACTGGGCATGACGATGTTGAGCAGAGTCTGGAAGATGTACATGACACCGAGCGACATCACCTCGCCGGTCTGCGCAAGGCTGCGAGTGAGGCCGTAGAGCAGTGTGTCGATGACGCGGCCGTCTTTGAGTATGAAGATGATGCCGCTGGCTAGTCCTACAACGAGTGCGGCAGAGAGGATGTCCTTGCAGCCAGCAAGGAAGAGCTTGGCAATGTCGTCGGCACTTTGACGATCGAGAACGCCAGCAAGGATGCCCATGGCGAGGAAGAGGGCTGAGATCTCGGCGATGTACCAATGCCATACAAGTACGCCGACGACAAGAGACACGATGGTGAGCAGGAGAAGGACCAGTATAAGAATCTGGCGTATGGTGAGCTTCGACTGCTCGGTGCTTTCCATGCGGGAGCGCCAGTAGTCGTCGAGCTTATGGACAGGGCTGCGCTCGGGCTTTGCCTTGACGCGGTGGGCGTACCTCAACACAAAGGCTATGCCAATTATTGTCAGGACAACCCAGCAGAAGACACGGTATTCGAGGCCCGAGAAGAGCGGCAGGCCGGCGATGCCTTGCGCGATACCGATGGTGAACGGATTGAGCATGGCCCCGGCGAAGCCTATGTGGGCGGCGACGTAGCACATGCAGACACCCACGATGGAGTCGTAGCCCATGCTGATGGCCAGCGGGATGAACACCACGACGAAGGCTATGGTCTCCTCGCTCATGCCGAAGATGGCGCCGAAGAGGCTGAAGAGCAACATTACCTGCGTGATGATGATGTTCTCGACGCCGAGCTTGCGGATAAGCTTGAAACGGCTAAGCCGTTTGACCCAACGAAGAAAAGCCATGACTCCCACGTCGATGGCGTGGCTGTTGTTGAGAATCCAGAAGGCTCCGCCGACCATCAATATAAATATGATGATGTCGGCTTTGTCGACGAAGCCGTTGAAGAGTGCGGAGAATATCTGCCAAGTCTGCGGCGCGGCATCGACGCGATGGAAGGAGCCGTTGACCACCACCTCGCGGCCGTCGACGGTTTGCCGCAGGAACTCGCCGGCAGGTATGACCCATGTCATGACCGCCGCCAACACTATGAGGGCGAAGACGATGGTGAAGGTATGGGGAATGCGTTTCAATGTGAATTGTGAATAGTGATGAGTGAATAGTGACTGGTTAAAGAGTATTGTGGGCGAGGTAGGAGTTGCGGTAGCGTGGGTCAGTGCTGACGTCGGAGCCGAACCAAGCGGGCGGCGTGAAGCGGTCGGCAGCTTCGACCGACGGGAACTCTACCTCGACGAGGCGCAGGCCTTCGTGTGCACCGTGAAAGATGTCGAGCTCGGCAGTATACTCTCCTAGCGGTATGCGATAGCGGGTCTTGCTGACAAGAAGGCCGTCGCACTTGGACTTTAGCAGGTTGTATTTGTCGGCAGTGAGAGCGAACTCCTCTTCCCTATTTACGATGGCCGAGGAGGCGTTGCGCTGTTTTTCCTTGACGGTGAGAATAAAAGCATCGCCCATCCTGCGGATGCGCAGAGTGGGCGATGTGCATAGGTATCCTTGCTCAATCTCGACGTGAGGGTGGCTGTCGATGTCGGCAGGCAGCTCACGGACAAGATATTTGCGCTCGATTTCCATAATATAGCTTTAAGTTTTAAGCTTCAAGTTTTAAGTAGGCTGCCGCAGCCTGCGTAGCCACCTACAGCTCACAGCTTACAACTCACAGCTTGGTCAGATAGTCGGTGACGTTCTTCTCGATGCGGGCGGCAACGTCGGCGCAGTCGTCGGCCTTCTGGAAGCGTTCGCCGGTGATGTGCTCGTAGAGTTCGATGTAGCGGTCGCTGATGCTGTTGACAATCTCGTCGGTCATCTCGGGCACACGCTGTCCTTCCTTACCCTGGAAGCCATTGTCCATGAGCCATTCGCGGACAAACTCCTTGCTGAGCTGGCGCTGGTGTTCGCCCTTGGCGAGGCGCTCCTCGTAGCCGTCGGCATAGAAGTAGCGGCTGCTGTCGGGAGTGTGGATTTCGTCGATGAGGTAGATTTTGCCGTCGCGCTTGCCGAATTCGTATTTTGTGTCGACAAGGATGAGACCCTTCTTGGCGGCGATTTCGGTGCCGCGCTGGAAGAGTGCGAGGGCGTAACGCTCGAGCTGGTCGTAGTCTTCCTTGGCGACGAGGCCGGTGCGGATAATCTCCTCGCGGCTGATGTTCTCGTCGTGGCCTTCGTCGGCCTTGGTGGTGGGGGTGACGATGGGCGTGGGGAACTTCTGGTTCTCGACCATGCCTTCGGGCAGCTGGACGCCACAGAGGGTGCGGGCGCCGGCTTTATACTCGCGCCAGGCGCTGCCGGCGAGGTAGCCACGGACAATCATCTCGACACGGAAGCCTTCGCACTTGAGGCCCACGGTGACCATGGGGTCGGGGGTGGCGAGCTTCCAATTGGGCAGGATGTCGGCGGTGGCGTCGAGGAACTTGGCGGCAATCTGGTTAAGCACCTGACCTTTGTAGGGGATGCCCTTGGGAAGGACAACGTCGAAGGCCGAGATACGGTCGCTGACCACCATGGCCATATATTTGTCGTCGATGTTATATACATCGCGCACTTTGCCCACATAAAGGCTTTTCTGCTTGGGAAAACTGAAGTTGGTTTTAACGATTGCGTTCATATTGTTGTTTTACGTTTTACGTTTGAGGTTTTACGTTTTACGTTTGAGGTTTTACGTTATTGGTCGAGCTTTTGCGCGAAGAAGGTGAAGTTGACCTTGCCATAGTTGCGATGCTGCCAGAAGTGGGGGTGCTCCTCGAAGGAATATTCGCGCGGATGCTCGAGGATGAAGATACCGTCGTCGGTTAGCACCTCGTGTTCGAACACCAAGTCGGGCAAAGCAGGCAGCCCCTCGAGGGCATAGGGCGGGTCGGCAAAGACGATGTCGAACTTGCGGTTGGCACGCTTGAGGAGGTCGAAGACATCGGCACGTACAACATGCAGGTTGCGGACATCCATGCGTGCGGCCTCGGCCTTGATATAGTCGGTGCACTGCGCATTGATATCAATAGATGTAACCTCGCGCACACCGCGTGAGACAAACTCGAACGACACTGCACCGGTGCCGGCGAAGAGGTCCATCACTGTGCTGTCCTCGAAATCGACATAGTTGTTCAGAATGTTGAACAGACTCTCGCGAGCCATGTCGGTGGTGGGTCGCACCGGCAGGTTGGAGGGCGGGTTAAGACGACGGCCTCGAAGGTTTCCGGCGATGATGCGCATTGTCTAGTGATGTTTTTAGAACAGTATCAGGGCGTGACGGTAGGTGTGCAACTTCTTGAAGTCGGGGTTCAGGAACTGCGTCGCACTTCCACTGTAGAGCGTGGTGGTGGGGAAATAGGGCCGCAGGCGACCGAAGAGTTCACGGTCGACATTGCCGCAAAGCAACAGCTCGGCATCGGGAGTGTCCATGCCAAAGGTTTTCATCACCTCAACGACATGGAACACGGCTTCCTCCTGATTGGAGAACGAGAGCGTGTTGCCATAGAGGTAACGGCCTTCGCTCATTGCAGCGAGGTCTACCCTACCCTTGCGCCAGTGCGCCACAAGGACAGGATGGCTGGCGCTGCGCGGCATCAACGCCGTGAGTTTGACGTGCTGATTAATTACCGTGACACCTGGAAGGGCCACTTTGAAGGCCATAACAAGATGGTCGTTGGCCGAGAACACCATTGTGGAGCCCAGCTGCTTGCAGGGGCACGACACCGCGGTGGCGGAGCTGCCTCCCAGCAGACGCAAATATTGGCGATTGGCGACGGTGGAATACAGCTCGTCGGGCACCCAGGCGTTCTCGTCGCTGACAACGACCAGCTCGATGCTCTTGTAGCCCAGCGGGCGAATGCCAGCTTCGGCGAAGACAGCCTTGATGTCGCGTGTGGCGTCGGTGATGGAGGAGGCATGCTGCCCTTCGACCTCGCCAAAGGTGTGCAGCACACCCTGCGGCGAAGTCACAGAAAAAGAAAATCCATCGGCCACGAGGCAGATGGATAGTCTTTTTTCTTGTGTCGAGCTATCGCCCTCGGTGGCAATCAAAGTCTTGCAACGATAGGCCATAGCTTATTCGAAGTTACCATCGGTGACGGGCTGGGTCATATCGCCGACCTTCCAACCAGCGTAGCGACCGGCAACCTTCTCGATTTCGGCAATCTTGTTGATACGCTCCTGCTTGTCCATATCGGCAAGGAGGTCTTCGAGGCTCACTTTGCATTCGAACACGGGAACCATGAAACCGCTCTTGTCGACCATGCCGGCTTCAAGCTCGAACTCTTTGTCGGTGCCCTTGGGATAAGGGACATAGCGCAGCTTCATGATCTGCTCGTCGGTCATCTGCACGGTGTGGCCGGTGGCATCGATGGTGGGCAGTTTCTTGTCCTCGCGCAGCTTGGCGATAGGATTGATAAATACTTCCTGACGGGTGACATAGCCTTTCTCGACGGCTTCCTTCTCGGGGACTTCGTTGATATCGACGTCAGCAGGTATCTTGTCGTAGTTGGTAACCTTGACGACGGTCTTCATGCTGTCCTCGTTCATAAGGCGGGTGAGCAGGGTGTCGAAACTGCCGGTGTAGGTGCCGTAGGTGACTTTGTAGGCCTCCTCGAGGGTGCGGATGGCTTTCAGCTTCTCGGCGCAGGCGTCACGGCGTTTGGTGTACTCGTTGTCGAAACGAACGGGCTTCATAATGCTGTTGTACAGCAGGATGGCGAGGGCGACGATTACAACGCCCAATGCAATCTGAATAATGGTTTTGCCTTTCATTGTATACAGTTTTTTCTATTTATTACACTATAAAATCGGGTGCAAAGATACGAAGAAAAACGCAAACGGCAAAAACTTTTTTCTTGCTGTTTGCGCTTTTGATGTGCTTCGTAAAACACAAGGTGCATTATATCAAATGGTTGGTAGAGCTGTATTATTTGTGTCTACGGCCTCTTCTTCAATGGTGTTCCAGTCGTTATCCTGTGCCACAGGAATACCCTGGCTGCCATTATCATGACCAAGGTTGTTGAACACAACCACATTGACAGCCACCAGCACAACGACCGCGGCAGCCGCAATGGCGCTTATACGCTGCCAGTTGACGCGTCCATGCACCGGACGAAGATAGGGTTTCTTTTCCACTTCGGCCATCACCTGGTCTACCACATCCACTTTCTTGGGATATTCCAGACCGGAAAGTTCATCGAGTTGTTGTTCTATTGTCATTGTCGTACCTCCTTTGCGAGATTTTTCTTTGCTCTGAATATCAAGCTCTCCACTTTGCTCAGCGAGCATTGCATCACGTCGGCAATCTGTTGGTAGCTGAAGTCCTCGAAGGTGTAGAGCACCAAGGCGGTGCGCTGTTCGTCTTTGAGGTGTCCGATGGCTGTACGCAGCTGCTCCATCTGCTCGTTGTAGATTATCTGCTGCTGCGCGTTGCGGTCTTCGCTGCGTTGTTCCGGCAAGCCTTCCATGGCGTCGGCCGACACAAACCGCTTTGCCTTGTTCATCATCTTGCAGACCACGTTGACGGTGATGCGGTAAATGAAAGAACTCAGTTGTGAATCGAAGCGGAAACGTGGCAGAGCGGTGTAGAGCTCGACGAACACCTGTTGGGTAACCTCTTCTACTTCGAGCCGGTTGCCGCAGAGCTTGTAGGTCAGGTTGGCCACTATCTGCTGGTAACGTTCCACTATCAAGGCAAACTTCCTTGTGTCGCCAGCCAGTACGGCCTCTACTATCTGCTTGTCTTCCACAGGGCGATTCGTTTATTTGGTACGACTTCGTTTTAATTTATTGCAGAAATTTCTATTTTTTTCTGGAATTTTCTTATCGCTATACGCTCGGCGTATTATTATTTATACTTAAATTCCTCTATCTCACGGCGTTCGCGCTTTGTAGGACGACCTACGCCGCGGTCGCGCTTTTCGAAAGCATACTGGCGGGCCATTTGTATGCGCTCGTATTCCTCCTGCGTGGTGCGGTCGATCATGAACCCCGGCACCAGTGCCGCTCCGACACGGTTGGGCGGGATTGACAGCACTTCCACCTCTTTGTGCAGCTGGTCGATGTTGAGGCAGAACCTCTCCCCTATCTTCACGTCGTGCGAGGGTTTCAACTCGCGGCCGTCGGAAGCCATTGTCACCTTGCCGCACTGACAGGCGTCGGCGGCAAGCGAGCGGGTCTTGTAGAGGCGCACTGCCCAGAGGTATTTGTCCAATCGCATGGCTGATGAATTGCCAGTCACTCCACCTGATTTCCTTTTGTTCTTCTATCGTTCTTCTATCAAACATAGAAAAACGATAGAAGAACGATAGAAGAATCATAGGAGAAATGCTGGAGCATATATTATTCTATTATTAAATCTTGAAGATATAGGTAATGGTGCCTTTCTGTTCTTCGGGGGCGGCTGCGTCGGCATTAAAGCGGGCCTTGCGGGCTGCAGCGATGGCTTTGCCAACAAGGTCGCCGTCGGCGGTGTTGGAACCCTTCGGCTGGTACTCGGCGCGGGTGACGTTGCCGTTGCGGTCGACCCATATCTGGACCACCACGGTGCCCTGCTTGTTGGAGCCATATTCAGGTTTGGGAAGGGCCACGCTGCTACGGCCGGCGAGGGAAAAGTTGCCGTTGCCGCCGCCGTTGCCGGTGTAGTTGTTGCTGTTGGGCGTGCCGTTGGCCTTGCCCTGGTCGCCACTGCCGGTGCTCACGCCCTGGCTTCCACTGCCGCTGCTCTGGTTGCGACGGCCTGTGAAGAGGGCGTTCTTGTTGATTTCGGGTTCCTTGTTCTCGACGGTAGGCTGCTCGGTGACGGCGGGGTTCACAGTGTTGCCCTGCACGGTGCTGGCATTGAGCGGAGGGGTTGGTTCGGCATTCTGCGTAGCCACCTGGTTCTGTGCCGCTGGAGGGGCATAGCTGGAAGCGGTGCTCGACGGATTGGGGTCGTCGCCGCTGCCGAAATCGCTGTCGCCGAGGTTCACCTCGACACCTTCTTCGGGTATCGGCGGGTCGGGCGGGTCGTAGCCGAACGAGAGCAGCACCAAGGCTATAATAGCCATGATGATTGCGGTGCTGATGCCCGATATAATCTTGGGATTCATAGCCTTATCGTTTTGGTGATGTTGCAAGGATGACTTTGTGTTTGGTTCCGTTGGAGGAGTTGATGCTGTTCACGGCATCGATGACCTGCACCACGTCCTGCACGGGCACGGTCTTGTCGGCACGGAGCACCACGCAGGCGTCCTCCACCTCGTTGCCGATGCTGGTGCGAAGGAATGCCTCCAATTCGCCCACGGCAATGGGGATGTCGTTTTCGACGTAGAAGTTGTGGTTCTCGTCGATATACACCGTCACATTCTCGCGCGCCATGGTCTTGCTGTTACTCTCGGGCAACAGCAGCTTGACAGCGTTGGGGCTGATGAGGGTAGACGTAATCATAAAGAAGATGAGCAGCAGGAACACCAGGTCGCTCATGCTCGACGACGACGTCTCTATCTTGATTTGATTCTGACTCTTGATCATTGTTGAATGTGTTAATTTGTGAATTTGTGAATTTGCGAGTCGCTTGCGCAGTTTTGACTAACGAATTCACACATTGACGAATTCTCTCATTCATTATGCGGGCTCGTGGAGGAGGTCCATGAATTCGTTGGCGCGCACCTCAAGCTCGAAGACGACTTTGTTGATACGGCTGACGAGGAGGTTGTTGAGGAAGTAGCAGATGATGCCGACGATAAGACCGCCGACGGTGGTGACCATAGCGGTGTAGATGCCCGAAGCGAGCATCTGTATGTCGATGTTGTTGCCGGCATAGGCCATTTCCTGGAAGGCGGAGATCATGCCCACCACGGTGCCGAGGAAACCTATCATCGGGCCCAGCGAGGCAACTGTGGCCACAAGGGAGACATGCTTCTCGAGGCGAGCCACTTCTAGCTGACCCTCGTTTTCGATAGCGGCCTGGATGTCGGGTAACGGACGGCCGAGGCGAGAGAATCCCTTGCTAATCATGCGACCAAGCGGGGTGGCGGTCTCTTTGGCCAGGCGACGGGCCTCGTCGATATTGCCTTCGTGGACATACTGGCGTATCTGATCCATGAAGCGGCTGTCGGCCTCGCCCTTGAGGGCTCCGTTGAGCGTCAGGTAGCGCTCGATAAAGATGTAGATGGCAAGCACCAGCAGCAATGCCAGCACCAGCATAATCCACCCTCCGTTGAGGGCCATGTCCCACAGCGTCACTCGTTCGACAGCAGGCGTCGCCACGGTGGCATTCTCCATTGTGTCGATGGCGGCGGCCACGTCACTCGGAATCATAAGAAGTTTGCTAATCATAGTCGGAATGTGTTATTTGCTTTTTTTATATTTTCTTCTATATTTAAAATTGTATTCCCACACCAAGCGTCGGTTGCCACCCGAGAGGGGTCGGTTGCAAAGAGGGTACGATGTTCATGCTGATGTCGTCGTCTATCTGGAAGTCGAACAGATGACCGAAGACGTAGGCGTCGACAAGGTTGAGGGCATATATTCCGGCTGTGATGATTATCATCAGCTGGAAATTCTTGTTATAGTTGTTGTAGAGGCTATAGATGCTGCTCGTCGGATACGACTCATAGCCTGCAAGGCTTGGGGTGTCGAAGTTGTTGACACGGTATAGGTACTCGTCTTTGAACATCTTCATGCTTGTGTAGTTGTTGTAGATGAGGTAGCCCATACCCGCGAAGGCACCGTAGATGATGGGGATTTTCCAAGCCTGATGGTTGTACACCTGTCCGGCACCGGGAAGAATAGATAGGCATAAGGCTTTGGTGGCAGAATGCTCCTGGGCCTGGCAAGTTGTGGGCTGGAAGCTGAAAGTTGAAAGTATCACGGCGACGAGAATCACCGAGACCATCCTCTTTCCACTTTCCGCCTTGTTTTTCACTTCTCCAGCAGATTCATTATTCTTTCAAAGTCGCTGTCGCTGTTGAAGGCAATGGTCAAAGTGCCTTTGCCGCGCTGCGAGCGTTTGATTTCCACCGTCGACTGTAGACGCTCTTTCAGGCGTTTCTGTGCTGCCGTATGGGCCTCGGGCAGGTCGCCGCGACGGCGCACCTGCACTTTGGGCTCGGGCTTGGCACTCTTGGCCATCTGCTCGGTCTGGTGCACCGAGAGGTTGCGCTCAACGATGGCGTGGAGTATTTCCAGCTGCCGCTCGGCATCGTCCAGTCCGGCCAGCACGCGTGCATGCGCCATGCTGATACGGCCGTTGCCAATGGCTTGCTGGACCTCTTCGGGCAGCGAGAGCAGACGCAGGTAGTTAGTGATGGTGGAGCGGTTCTTGCCTACTTTCTCGCTCAGTTCCTCATGGGTGAGACGGCACTCCTCTATCAGCTGGCGGTAGGCCTGTGCCACCTCTATTGCGTTAAGGTCGGCGCGCTGTATGTTCTCCACCAAGGCCATCTCCATCATCTGCATGTCGGTGGCCACACGGATGTAGGCCGGCAGTTCTTTAAGACCAGCCTTCTGCGATGCACGGAAGCGGCGCTCGCCGGCAATGAGCTGGTAGGTGCCGTCGGGCATCTTGCGCACGGTCACCGGGGTTATCACACCCTGCTGGCGTATGCTCTGTGCCAGTTCTTCCAAAGCCTCTTCGTCGAACTCTTTGCGGGGCTGGAAGGGGTTGGCCACAATCTTGTTCACAGGCACCATGCTGATGCTGTCGCCCTTCTCGGGTTTGCCGACTTCAAAATCAGCTGCATCGGGCAGTATAGAACCCAGTCCACGGCCCAATCCTCCTATCTTCTGCTTTGTTGCCATTTGTCTACATATTGTTGCGCTTCAGTATTTCCTGCGCAAGGTTAAGGTAATTGATAGCGCCGGTCGAGGCGGCATCGTGCATGATTATCGGCTGACCATAGCTCGGAGCCTCGGCCAGCTTGGTGTTGCGGAATATCAGCGTGTCAAACACCATCTGCTTAAAATGACCACGCACGTCTTCCACTACCTGACGGGCAAGACGGAGACGGTTGTCATACATGGTGATTAGCATGCCTTCGATGGCCAGCTTGGGGTTTAAGCGTGTCTGTACGATACGTATGGTGTTAAGCAGCTTGCCCAAACCCTCAAGGGCGAAGTATTCGCTCTGTATGGGCACAATCACCGAATCGCTGGCTGTAAGGGCGTTGATGGTGATAAGTCCCAGCGACGGTGAGCAGTCGACGATGATAAAGTCATAGTCGCCTCTCAACGGCTCAAGCACACGACCAAGAAATTGCTCGCGCCCTTTTTCGTTGATGAGTTCTACCTCGGCACCCACAAGGTCGATACGAGTGGGCAGCAGGTAGAGGTTGGGGGTCTCTGTCTCCACGATGATGTCGCGGGCGTTGGCCTGACCCAAAATGCACTCATAGACGCTTTTCTCCAGCTCGTCGGGGTTCACGCCGAGACCCGATGTGGCATTGGCTTGCGGGTCGCAGTCCACCAGCAGCACCTTTTTCTCGAGCACCGCCAGCGAGGCCGACAGGTTCACCGCCGTGGTGGTCTTCCCCACCCCGCCCTTCTGGTTGGCTATGGATATTATCTTTGCCATATTTTTATTAGTTTTAAGTTTTAATTTTTAAGCTGCGAGTACATATCACAACTTACGCAGTCACTTAAAACTTACAGCTTAAAATTTGAAATCAATCTCCTCAAGCTTGCGGTCTGACTCGTCGGCATGGTAGTTGTCCTCGACAACCACAGGAGGCGGCACTATGCCGGTCTCGATAAACGAGAAGGCATTCTCCAGTCCTTGACGGAACTTGTCGAAGTCCTCTTTGTAGAGGAACATCTTGTTCTTTTCGAAGAAGAAGTCGCCAGTGTTGTTGTCAAACAGCTTGCGGCTTTCGGTAATGGTAATAAATTTGTCACCACCACGGGTTTCCTTCACATCGAAGAAATATCTACGTTTGCCGGCAGGGATGGCCTGGCTGTAGAGTTCTTCTTTTCTTTGCTCTTTGTTGTCCATTTCTCTCTTTTTATTACTGTTGATTCGAAGTGCAAAATTACTCACTTTTTTATACTTGACCGACCGTCGAGTTACAAAGTTATAAACATGCCTCGTTTAATTGCGTTTGTGGGTCATGATGTCGAGTATCATGTCGTCGGTCTGATTCATGCCGTCTTTGCCGAGGCGCCCCAAATTGTGTATCGAGCAGTCGAGGTCGCTCTCGCTGAGGCCGTCGGTGCAGTCCACCACGCGGCTGTGCACAGCCAACTCGCTGCACACGAAGGCCGAATAGAGGCCCACGCTCATCTTCAGGGCGCAGCTGGGTTTGGCGCCATCGCACACCATGCCGGCAATAGTGTTGATCATGTTCTTCAAGGCGTAGCCTACCTGTTCGAAGTTTCCACCTTCGAGGTAAGTCAGACCGGAGCTTACACCCATCGTGGCGTTCACAATGCCGCAGAGGGCGCTCAGGCGGCCTATGCCGCGCTTGATATATATGCTCATCAGGTGGCTCATGGTGAGGGCGCGCATAATCTGCTCGTCGCTGTTACCCCTGAGGGTGCCGTAGTAGTATACCGGCAATGTGCAACAGATACCTTGGTTGCCGCTGCCCGAGTTGGAGTAGACTGGCTTTGTGCATCCGTCCATGCGGGCGTCGCTGGCGGCCACAGTGCGTGCCACTACGGTATGCACCATATCTCCCCTCGCCTGCTCCATCAATATCTGGCCGGTGTGGAGACCCATGCCATGCAAGCCGCACTCCGAAGCGGCATTGTTGTATTCCACCGTCTCGCGCAGCCAGTCAAGCTCGTCGAGCGGCGCCGTGGTGGCATAGTCGTACACCATGCGGGCCGTCAGTTCGAGCCGTTGCTTGTTGTCCTCTTTGGGGTCGTCGTCGTTGTCCTGCTCCTGGAAAAGGCCCAACTTATGGTCGAGCAGCACCTGGTCGTCCTTCTTGAGGAAGATGAAGTTGGTGTGCTTCTTGGCTATTACGGCAACTACAGAACTCTTGTCGCAAACCACCGAACACTCTATATACAACTTGTCGCTGGTCTCCTTGACGCTGATGTCTATGCTGTCGGCATGGTTGGCCAGCCAGCGCTTGGCGTCGTCCACATGGCCTTCGGGCATCGTCAGCACCTCGAGGCCGCGCTTTGAGTCGCCGTGTGTCACTGCCATTGCCACCGCTATCGGCAGGCCTATCATGCCAGTGCCGGGAATGCCAACGCCCATGGCATTCTTGAAGACGTTCTTGCTTAATCGCAGCGTGATACGCTCGGGCTCACAACCAAGCGTCTCCACAGCTTTTGCCACGCAGAGTGCCACGGCGCCAGGCTCGGTACAGCCCGTGGCGGGCACCACCTCGTGCTGCATTATATCCTTTATCTGCTCGCGTAATACCTTATCCATAGACAGATAGCGCAAAATGTTGTATTATATATTAAAATGCAAAGATACAACAATTATTCCACATGGCAAATTATATTTTTAACCGTAAACTGTAAGTTTTTAGTTTTAAGTAGGCTGGCACACTTAAAGCTTAAAACTCACAGCTTAAAACTCACAAACGGCCCCCGCCACACTTAAAGCTTAAAACTCACAGCTTAAAGCTTACTATTCAGTTTCTCCATGAACTTTGCCGTGTCGATAATGAAGCGCTCATGGGTGCCCTCGCCGATGAGGCCGGCCTCATCGTAAGCCTTCACGCTGAACACCAGCCGGCGGCGGTCCACCTCCGTAAGCTCGCTGTCGCACCACACACGGCGGCCTATCGGCGTGGCCGACACGTGGCTCACGTTCACCAGCGTGCCCACGGTGCCCTGCCCCTCGTCGAGGTACGGCAGCACGCTCTCATAGCAGGTCTGCTCCACCAGCGCCACCAGCATCGGCGTGGCGAACACGTCCACCAGCCCGCTGCCCACCCGGGCAGCACTCATCTCGG
>JAFXUY010000024.1 GCA_017524785.1 Bacteroidales bacterium
GGCAACGTGTTGACAATCACGTTCGACCGCGACGCTTCGGGCCTTCGCGGCGAATACTACGACAGCGTGTACCTATATGCTTATTGCCCGGACATGGAGGACGGCTTCCTGGCGGCGCCGGTCTACCGCCGCACGCGGAAGATTACCGTGGCGCTGCCCGACAGCTACGCCGGCCACGAGGTGCACCTCTACGGCATGGTTGTCAACGAGGAAGGCGAATGGAGCGAAACCATCTACGCTGGCAGCGTTGTTAGTGAGGAGTGTGGAGTGAGGAGTGAGGAGTTGGGATCAGTTAAGAGTTATGAGTTAAGAGTTAAGAGTGGGGAATCGAGGGAGGAGGGAGGAATGAGGAATGAGGAATTTAGTGAGGAATTTAGTGAGGAGGGAGGAATGAGGAGTGAGGAGTTGAGGGGTACTTCCGCAGGCTGGCAGCCTGCGAACCAAGTGGTACGCGGACAGCCTGTCCGCGGAAGTACATAGAATCTGGCAGGCCACGTCCCAGTTGCCGCAGGCTGGCAGCCTGCGGACCAAGCGGTACGCGGACAGGCTGTCCGCGGAAGCACTTAGAGACCGGCAAACAGAGGGTGTTGCTATGTGTGTTGATAAGTTGCAGGACGGGGTTTGTTAATAATATATAAAAAAGTCGTATCTTTGCATTTTGAAACAAGCACATCGATGTACGGCTATCTTGAAGTAAATGAGGGGGTATACATACCTCGCGACCCCGCGAAGGAGTTCCCCACCGACAACCCGCAGGAGCACCTGGTGGAGGTGAAACCGCCGAAACGCGGCGCCCGCCAGTTTGCCTTCGACGAGACATATCCCTACCTCGACCGCTCGTTTGGCTATTGGCTGAACCGGAACGTGATAGGAATACCGTTCCTATGGACGGTGATATACCTGCGCAACCTGCTGCATTTCGGCCTCAAGATTGAAGGACGCAAGCGGCTGAAGGCATGGCGCAAGCAGCTGAAAGGCGGCGCCGTGACGGTGTGCAACCACGTCTACCAGTTCGACGCCGTGGCCGTGAAGCAGGCCCTGTGCCCCTGGCGCCACATCTGGATACCGATGTACGCCAAGCATTTCAACGGCGGCCAGTACTGGCTTGTGCGCTATGTGGGCGGCATACCGGTGCCTGAGAAAAGGAGCGGCATGCGCAAGTTCGACGAGGCCTTCGACGAGTATCACCGCCGCGGCCAGGACGTGCTGGTGTTCCCCGAGGCTGTGCGCTGGAACTGGTACACGCCCATACGGCCCTTCCGCAAAGGGGCCTTCACCATGGCCTACCGCTGGGGCTGCCCGGTGGTGCCCATGGCCATCACCTACCGCAAGCGCAAAGGTCTCTACCGCCTCTTCGGCAAGAAAGACGAGCCGACGGTGACCATCCACGTGGGCGAGCCCATCATGCCCGACAACACAAAGCCGCGGCGCGACGAGCTGGAGCGCCTGCGCACCGAGGCCCACCGCCGCATCGTGGCCCTGGCGGGCATCAAGCACAACCCCTGGGACGCAGTCCCCGACGACGAAAAGAGAAATAATGAATAAAAACGGCGAATTGAACGAATGAAACGAATTAATGGGCAACAAATTGCAAACGAATTACTCGAATTTACGCGACGACAATTCGAGTAATTCGCCAAAAATTGACCTGCGTAGCTTCGTAAAATTCGCATAATTCGCCGTTAAAACAAAATAACACTTATGAAGACAAGCAACATGATTGTGCCTAACCTGCTGCTCGGAATGGCAGGCGGCATACAGTACCGCGCCTTACTGAAGGCTACCAAGAATCCCCGCAAGGCCAGCGAAAAGACGCTGCGCGACATACTGACCTACGCCAAAGACACCGTCTACGGCCGCGAACACAAGTTCGACTACATACTGGAAGCCCCGAACGACACGGAGCTCTATCGCCGCTACCGCGAGCAGGTACATGCCAACGAGTATGAAGACCTGCGCCCCTACGTGGAACGCCACAAACACGGCGAGGCCGACATACTGTTCCCCGGCAAGCCGGTGCTCTACGCCACCACCAGCGGCTCGACGGCCGAACCCAAGTGGATTCCCATCACCGAGCGCTACCTGAAGACCATCTACGGCAAGATGACCAAGGTGTGGCTCTACAACTTCATTCAGAACCGCCACAAGGTGTTCGCCGGCAAGATTCTCTCCATCGTGGGCAAGGTGATAGAGGGCTACGCCCCCGACGGCACGGTGTACGGCTCGGTGAGCGGCGTGACGCAGAGAGACTGCCCGGGCTTCGTGAAGAAGCTCTACAGCAACCCGCAGTGCGTCTACAGCATTGCCGACTACACGGCACGCTACTATGTGCTGATGCGCATGGGCATAGAGCAGGACATCACGCTCATCGTCACCGCCAACCCGTCGACCATCGTGGAGCTACAGAACAACGTGAACCGCTACTACGACGAGTATGTGAACGACATAGAGCACGGCACCCTGAAGGCCGACCTCGACATCGACCCCGATATCCGCAAGGAACTGGAGGCCTGCCTGAAGCCCAATCCCAAACGCGCCGCCGAGCTGCGCGAGCTGAAGAAGAAGTACGGCGACGTGCTGCCCAAGCACTACTGGCCCAACCTGCAGATACTGAACACCTGGAAGTGCGGCAACACGAAGGTGTACCTCGACAAGTTCAAAGACTCGTTCCCCAAGGGCATGCTGCACCAGGAGTTCGGCTACTTCGCCTCGGAGTGCCGCTTCGGCCTGGTGATGGACGACACGCTGAACAGCGTGATGTTCCCCCACATGCACTACTACGAGTTTGTGAAGGAGGAGGAGATGGATAGCGAGAACCCCACCTTCTACCAGCTGCACGAGCTGGTGGAGGGCCAGCGCTACTGCCCCTATGTGAGCACTTTCGCCGGCCTCTACCGCTACAACATGAACGACCTGCTCGAGGTGGGCCCCAACTTCAAGAACACCCCCACGGTGCACATGATACAGAAGACCCACGGCATAGTGACGATGACCGGCGAAAAACTCTACGAGCGCCAGTTCATTGAGGCTGTGCACGAGGCCGAGAAGGTCACGGGGCTGAAGACCCGCTTCTTCATAGGCTTCGCCGAACTGCCTGAGAGCCGCTACAACTTCTACTACGAGTTTGCCGACCTCTCGACCACGCAGGAGCAGGCCGAGAAGTTCACCGAGGCTGTGGACGCCGCCCTGAAGGAGAGCAACATGGAGTACAAGGCCAAGCGCGAGTCGCTGCGCCTGAAGGACGCCGTGACCTACCGCCTGCAGTTCGAGAGCTTCGAGCACTTCAAGGAGCGCTGCATCAAAGAGGGCGCCCGCGACGGCCAGTTCAAGCTCAACCTGCTGCTGCAGGACGAGGTGCGCCACGCGAAGTTCAACGACCTGATATTAAAGTAACATTTTCCCCGCCTACGGCGGAGATTATGGAAATCCTGGAAATAGATTACACAAAAAATATTTCTAAGATTTGCAATAAGTAAATCTTGGTAAATCAAAGAGAATCCAGATTTCTACGATTTCCATGATTTCGCGAAGCGGGAGAGAAAGAGAAGAAAACTATGGAACTACCTCTCGATGGCATAAAGGCTGTGATTTTCGACCTCGACGGCACCCTGTACCTGAAGCCATGGCTGCCGTTGAGGTTGATTTGCGCCGACGTGCGGCACATGTTCGTCCTCGGCAACGAACGCAAGGCCCGCGCCGAGCTGAAAGGACAGCGTTTCGGCAGCGCCGAGGCCTACTACAAAGCCCTCTTCGTCCGCATAGCGGAGCTCAGCCGCTGCACGCCCGAATATGCCCACCACTGGTACGAGGAGAACTATATGCCCAACATGCAGCGCATACTGCGCCGCCACTACCACCTGGAGCCCTGGGTGCCCATGGTGCTGCACGAGCTGCGCCGCCGCGGCATAAAGACCGCCGTGTACTCGGACTACGGCTGCGTGCGCGAGAGACTGGAGGCGCTGGCCTTCGACACCCGCTGGGCAGACCTTATAGCCGACGCCCCGTCGCTGGGCGGACTGAAGCCCTGCCGCGAGTCGGCCATGAAGATTTGCGAGGAACTGGGCGTGGCCCCCGAAGAGACGCTGCTAGTGGGCGACCGCGACGACACCGACGGCGAAAGCGCACGCCGCTGCGGCATGCGCTTTGTGCTGTATCACAAAGAAAACATCACTTTAGCTTGAGCCGCAGAAGCAGCGGCAGGTGGTCGCTGAGGCCACCTTCGTAGCGCGGCCCCGCATTGGTGCGCCGGGGCCGCTGGCCGGCATGGCCCTTCTCGTCGACGAGCAGGTGGTCGAAGCGCATGAGCTTGAGGTCGGCCACCAGCCAACGGTCGGGGGCCAGAAGGAACACCTGGTCGATATAATTCCACACCCCCTGGTATTTGTGCGAGCCCCAGCCTTTTGGCAGGCGACGGGTGAGCAGGCGTATGCCGTCGGGGTTGATGCTGTCGGCACCGAAGGCCATGCCCTCGGCGATGGGGGCCTCGTCGGCGGTGGCGTTCATGTCGCCCATGGCTATGACGGCGGCATCGGGGTGCCTGGCATGCAGCTCGACCATGAGGCGGCGCAGGGTGTCGGCCACGCGCAGGCGCTGCGCCTCGGCTTCGTCGCCGCCGCGCTTGGAGGGCCAATGGTTGAGCAGCAGGCAGACGGTGTCGCCACGGGCGGTGGTGCCCTCGACAACAAGAATATCGCGTGTGAAGAAGCCCGCGGCGCTGTCGCTGACGCCGACACGGCGACTGCTGTCGACGGTGAAGCGGTCGGCACGGTAGATGAGCGCCACGTCGATGCCGCGGCGGTCGGGCGAGTCGTAGTGCACATAGCGGTAGGGCACCTGCGCCAAGGGCGTGCCCTGGCACAACTCGCGCAGCACATACTTGTTCTCCACTTCGGCCAGACCGACAACATCGGGCAGGTTCATCAACGTGAGGGTCTTGTGGATGCCCTGCAGCTTGGCGTTGAGCTTGCGGCGCGTCCAGTGCAGGTCGCCCTGCGGCGTGAACTCGTCGTCGTTGGTGTGCGGGTCGTCGCGAGTGTCAAAGAGATTCTCCACGTTCCACCATGCGGCGGTGAAGGTTTCCTGTGCAGGAGCTGCCGACGTTGTCAACATCAGTATCGCAACAACTATGGTTTTAGACACGGATTGCCACAAATCACCCATAAATCATTAGTCAATTGATGGACAATTCGTGGCAATCCGCGTTACAGACTTTTATTCGGCAGGAGCGGGCGTTTCCTCGGCCACAGCCTCGACGGGTGCCGGCGCCTCGTCGGCCACGGGGGCTTCGGCAACAGGCTCCTCGACGACTTCGACCTCGGCGACGGGCTTGGGCTGCCACACCCAGCGGTGCTGTGTCAGACGGAAGATGAGCAGGAAGGCGATGCCGAGAATCAGCACCCAGTAGAGTATCTTGCGCCAGAGCGGCGTTTTCTTGTCGGCGAAGGGGTCGGGGCTTACAACTTTTGGATATTTGGCCATGGAGGTGAGGGTCTTGCCGAAGGTGGTGTTGACCTTCACGTCGCTGTTGATGGCCCAGCCGTTGGCGTTGAGCACGGGGCCGAGGTTGCGCTTGCGCAGCTTGAGCCATGCCAGCAGCATCGAAGGACCGCTGATGAGGAGGATGACGGCGGCCACGAGGATGATGACGTTGTACCACTTGGCGACGATGAAACCGCCCAGCATGCCGAGAGCGGCACCTATGGCGCCGAAGGCCAAGCCGATGGCGGCGAAGATACCGGCGAACTTGGCGATGTCGAACGGTGCGGCGGGCTTCTTCTCGGCGGCGGCGCCCTCCTCGGGCTTGGCGGTGAGGTTGGTGCTGGCGGTGTCGGCCTTGCTGGTCATCTCGTCGAACTGCTTGCTCTCCTTCTCGGAGGCGCTCTTGGTGATTTTCTCGGTGACCCAGTTGCCGAACTTGCGGTAGGGGCTCCAGAAGGCCTGACGGATGGAGATGGGGTTGTCGACAATCTTGGTGATGGTGGCATCCCAGTCCTGACCGGTGCGGTCGTAGAAGATGGCGTTCTTGCCTTCGTGGAGGCCGCCTATCTCGCCGTCGGTGAGGGCTGCCACAATGTCCATCTGTGCACCGCCGTTCTTGGCGACGCAGTGGCAGTAGAGCAGGTACATGCCGCTCTTGCCGGCGGTGGCAGTGCTCTTGCCCATGTCGGAGACCTTGACGCAGAGGTCGCAGCAGCGCTGGTCGATATAGAGTTTACCGGCCTGGAAGACGGCAAGGAACTTGTCGTCGCGGCGGTAGAAGTCTTTGAAGACAACATAGTTGTGGAGCAGGCGGAAATAGTCGCGGCAGTAGCGCAGCAGCTTCTCCACAGGCTCGATGGCGGCGGCATGCTCGCCGACCTGAGCGGCGATGGCCTCGTTCATGGCGGTCTCGCCGGCAGCCTTCCAAGCTGCATAGGCATCGATCTTGGCAACAATGGCGTTCCATTCGGCTTCGCCAATCTCGGTCTTGTCGGCCAACTCGGCCACGGAAGCCTTCACGGCAGCCATCTGGGCCTGCCAGGCGGGGTTGATGCCATCGGCAAGAGGCAGCAAAGCCTCCTTGCGCGGACGGGCCAAGGGGTAGGCCGATATCTCGGCGACGTTGTCGGTGAGGTTGCCGTCGCTGATGGCGGCAATCTTCTCGACCTGCACGTCGAGGGCGCCGGCGGCATCCTCGTCGAACTGCACAAGCTTGCAGCGCATGAACCAGTCTGCCACCTTCAGGCGCACAGCATTGACGGCAGCCTCGGCATCGTCGCTGCCCTCGCCGTAGGGAGGTTCGTAAGGCTCGGTCTCGCCAGCGGTGTACTCGGCCTTGCATTTCTCTTCGTACACGGCCATATAGGCGTTGACGTCGCCAAGCGAGATTTCCTCTTTCTTGACGTCGAGCTTGCCGAGAATCATCTTGGCAGCTTCGAGCACCTGCTTGCCCTCGTCGGCAGAGGAATTGATCTGGCCGAACTCAATGTGGTCGTTGCCTTCGACAAGGTAGTCCATGTCCACCAGCACCTTCTTGAGCCACTGCGACGCGGCGACAACCTCGTGGACACGTATCTTGCCGTCTTTGTCGGTGTCCATCATGGCGAGCGTGCGCTCGTCGAACTCAAGACCCTTGACAGGACAGCTGAGGACTGTCCACAGTTTCTGGTCGAGCACGTCGAGGTGGGCAATATCCTCGCCAGTCTCTATGTTCACGCGGGTAACGCCGCCGACGGTGCTGAACTTCCAGTCGTAGCCGTCCTTGCTGATAAGATTTGTAATCTTTGCCATATTATTGTGTGTTTAATTATTCTTAAACATTATCATTCAACACAATACAATGCGAACCATCTGAATTGTCGCTACTGCAAATATAGTGAAATATTTTTATTATGTAAAAAAAGATTAACATTTGCTGCCGTCATGTCGGAAAAAAGTAGTATTTTTGCACCGCAAAACAGACAAAAAACAACAGTTATGGCAATGTCACGCAAAGCTAAAATAATCACTATCGTCAGCCTGGTGCTTGTGCTGGCGCTCACCGTGTTCCTCTATTTCCGGTTCTTCTTCGTCTACAGCAGCGGTGTCAACGCAGGCGACATCAACTACTTCCAGCGCGAAGGCCTCGTCTTCAAGACATACGAGGGCAAGATGATACAGAGCGGCTTCAAATCGGGCAGCAACATCGACGGCCTGCACAGCAACGAGTTCAAGTTCTCGGTCACCGACAAAGCCGTGGCCGAAACCCTGATGCGCTGCTCGGGGAAACACGTGGAACTGCGTTGGAAACGCTATATGGCCACCCTACCCTGGCGCGGCAACAGCCAATATGTCGCCACGGAGATTCTGTCGGTGGAATAACAACAATCTACGGGGGGGGGCGAAAAACAGCTGTTTTTCGCCCCTTACCATGCCGTTTTGCGACCGTGTTCAAGGGTCGGAAGTGATATTTTTTTTTACTGTAGCACAGGCTACTAAACATTACGGAATGTTAAAAATTTTGTCAGAATAAAAAACATTCCTATTTTTGTATCCCGTATTTTTTGTTTTTAACACACATATATATCTTTTATCATTATGAAATACGGGTTTGACAATGAAAAGTATCTGCGGATACAGTCCGAACACATCAAGGAGCGCATCTCCAAGTTCGGAAACAAACTTTACCTAGAATTTGGCGGTAAGCTTTTCGACGACTACCACGCCAGTCGTGTTCTGCCAGGCTTTGAGCCCGACAGCAAGTTGAAGATGTTGACCCAGTTGAAGGACGACGCCGAGATAGTCATCGTCATCAGCGCCACGGACATCGAGAAGAACAAGAAGCGCGGCGACCTCGGCATCACCTACGACGAGGATGTGCTGCGTCTGCGCGACGCCTTCATGGAACGCGGGTTCCTGGTCTCCGGCGTCGTCATCACCCACTACAGCGGCCAGCCCGGCGCCACGGCCTATCGCGAGCGTCTCGAACGCATGGGCATCAAGGCCTACTACCACTATATGATCGAGGGCTACCCCACCAATGTGGAACTCATCGACAGCGACGAAGGCTTCGGCAAGA
>JAFXUY010000025.1 GCA_017524785.1 Bacteroidales bacterium
CACGGAGTAGCCGCGGTCGTGCTCGATGTCGCGATAGTCGCTGATGGTGTTCTTGCTGTCCACGGAGCCACGACGGTTGATGAGGCCGCCGCAGAAAGCCATAGCTTCAGCCATAGAGGTCTTGCCGGATTTGGCGCCGCCAACGAGGGCGATGTTGCGGATGTCCTGTGTCTGATAAATTTTCATTGTTGTTATTATTTTATTTTATTTTTATTTCGTTCATTGTTAAGACATTCCATGCCTTCGACGGGCTGTCGGAGGCACGAAACGTGGCGGCAAAGATACGAATAATTTTGAAACTGAGGGAGAAAATATTAGAAAAATCAGTCTTTGAGTATCACTTTGGTGTTGCCCTCGACTGCGCCCTCGTTGCCACCGCCGAAGACGTTGCCGTTGACGGTGGTTTCGTCCTGCAGGATGACCTGCACGTCGACATCGCCGTTAACAGCGCTCTCCTCACCGCCGCCGAAGACGCTACCCGTCACGGTGGTATTACCCTTGAGGGTGAGCGTTATGTTGCCGTTGACGCTGCCGAGGGAGTTCAAGTCGACAGTGGTATGGACATAGTTCGTGTCATTGCTCACACTAATATTAGTTGTATTGTTGCTGAGCGAATTGACGTGTTTCCAATGGAACTCCGTGGTGCCCGACACTTCGCCGGGCTCGAACATGCCGGAATACTTGTTGTAGGATGGCACCTTGTAGCCGCCGTTTCCGTCGCTTGCGAAGCCTTCATTCCTCACCTGCAGGGTGGGCAGTGTGGCCGAGAAACCGGCGCCATAGACGTCGCCGTTGACCGTGCAGCTGTCGAGAACGGAGGTGGCAGAGCCAGCAACGCTGCCGAGGCTGCCTCCGCCGTAGAAGTTGCCGTTGATAGTGCACTTCTTCAGGGTTGACACCACGTCGTTGCACTGTGCCAGCGAGAAGGAGGCGAACTTGACGAAGAATCGGCCGCCGGTAGTTCCACTGGTCCACACGAAGAACTCGTAGTCGAAGTCGGTTGCTACGCCAATGCCTTTCTTACCGTAGTTTTTGCCGCTATCATAAGAAGCATTGGTGCTTGTGCCATCAAAGTACTTTCCACGGTCGCCAGAGTTGTCGGATTTATAGTATTTCTCTTGCCATGAAGAAAATTCGACGGTTGATTTGTCATAGTATTTCACTTTCGAGATGGCCGTGCCGCCGAATCCTGCGCCGAAGAACTTGCCGAAGGTGCACCCCGTGGCGGTGGTGGTGACGGTCTTGCCGCTCTGCATGTCGCCGAATTTGGGTCCGCCGCAGTAGGTGCCCACATGGCTGTTGGTGATGTCGACGGTGATATTGCCTTTGATGGGCTTGCCCGAGTTGATGCCGCCGCCGTAGAAGTTCTCGATGTCGGCATTGTATATCTGCCACCGCACGTTGCCGCCTATCTGCTCCTGTCCGGCACCGGCAGCCTCGATGAAGTGGCCGCCGCTGACATAGCACTCGGCATCATCGTTCTTGACAGTGGCGTTGGGGACATATGTTCCCGTGAGGTAGAACCCCTTGTAGTCGCCTCCCGTCACCGAGATGGGGATATGCGTGGTGGCACTGCTGCCGTCGCTATGGGTGCCGTTGGCAAAGTCTTTAAACCAGGCATTGCCGCCCACAAGGAGGTAGGTGGTGTTCTTTACCTCGCTGGTTTTCGTCGAGGTGAACTGGTCGAACACGCCACCCAGCAGTATGATGGGTGCCGGTGCCGTCTTGGTGGTGTTCTCGTATTCGAACTGTGAGAAGTAGATCAGGCTGGTGTTGGTGATTTCGAACCAGCTGCTGGCGTTGAAAACACTCGCGTTGAGCACCGTGCCCGAGCCGTTGGGCTTCTGCGCCTGCGCCGTGCCTGGTATGTTCAGGAAGTCGAACCTGATGGGGCACACCTTGCTTCGGTTGTTGTCGTGGTATATCAGGCTGTAGTCGGGCTCGTGGTCGTTGTCGAGGTCGACCGACATCAGGGTGAAGGGCGTGCTGCCGTTGAATGGAGCCTTGTTGTAAATGATGGTCTGATGGAAGTTGCCCACGAGCACGACGGCGTTGTCGTAGACTGTCGTTCCTTTGGTGGCTATGGTGCCGAGGGCATCGTTGACCGTGTACTTTACGCTCACGCCGTTGAAGGATGTGGTGCTCTCCACCTGATTGCCGAAGGCAGTTACATCCTCGCGTGTATAGTCGGATTTGAACACCACGTCGTAGTACTGGTCGGCGAGGAAGGATGCATAGCCCCAGTAGGGTTCGATGGTTATGGTGTCGACGCCGTAGGGCACGTCGTAGTAGGCGCCCTGCGCGAAGACGCGGCCGCTGACCGAATACTTGTCCTTGTCGGTGCAGTTGCGGTCGGCGAAGTTGTAGCCGCCCCAGCTGTCGGAAGCGGTATAGGTGCCTGCCGTGCCGCCGGAGAAGGCCGTTATCTTCCAGCCCGTCACCACGCGTCCGCCGGTGTAGTTGCCTGTGCCTATGTCGTTGTAGTAGGGCAGCTGCACCTTGTCGTAGTTGTAGTTGAAGCGGTCGCCGTCCATGTCGGTGCGCGTAAGCGTCAGTGTGTCCGTTGTTATGCTGGCGCCCGTGGGCCATGTCTGGCCGCCATCGGTCTGTGCCTTGTTAATTGTCACTATTAGTGTCTTCCCCAGCTTGCCGCCGTGATTGCGGCCCACGTCAGTGCTGTCGGGGGCGTTGGCGAAGTCGGGGTTGATGATGGAGGGGTAGTAGCCCTGGGCCTTGAGGATGGGGTAGGGTTTGGGGTTGGCTATGGTGCGGTCGGCGGTCTCGAGCACCCATTTGAGCATCTGGCCGCCGTCGTCCACCGAGCCGGTGGCATACCAGGCTGCCAACTTCTTGTTGCTGTTGAGCAGCAGGCGGTAGAACTCGAAGCGCTTGAGGTAGCGCTCCTCCACGGCTAGGGCACAGTTGTAGTAATTGTTGTTGTTGACCTTTTTGGTTACCAGTTCGTCGTAGGCGTAGTAGTTGAAGGTGGTCAGTCCGCCGCTGTTGAGGTTGTTGATGTTCTGTCCTCCGTAGACGGGCGAGATGGCGGAGCCGCCGGTGATGTCGCCGTAGAACATGCAGTTCATCACCATGGTGCCGGTGGTGACGGTGGCGGCGGTGGTGGCCACGTTGTTGCGACCCACGATGCCGCCAACAGTGCTGCCGCCGGTGATGGTGGCGTAGCTGTAGCAGTTGATGACGCGGGCGTTGCCAGCGAGTAGGCCCACGAGGCCACCGGTGTAGCCTGTGCCGCCGACTTCTCCGTCGAGGATGCCTACGTTGTAGATGCGTGCCGCGACGTTGGCCGTGCAGGCCACGGCGCCGGTGTTGCCGCTATGGCCGCTGATGGCAACGCCCTCAAGCACAAGGTTTTTAACTGTGCCTGTGAGGGTTGTGAAGAGTGGGGCCGTGAGGCCGCTGATGCGGTAGGGCATGTGGGTCGAGGGGTCGATGGCAGCCTCGAGGGTGCCGTTGAAGGTGCTGACGCCGGGGGTGCCGCCAGAGATGTCGGCAGCGATGCGGTAGTGTGCGTCGGCGTCGGTAATGCTGGAGAGTGAGGTGATGTCGGTCTGCGCAGTGGTTGTCAGGGGTAGGAGTAGACAAAGCAGGGTGAAAAAAAGTCCTGTCGCGAAGGTTTGTTTAGCTTTTTCTTTTAAGTACATCTGTTCTCTCTTTCGATATAACCGACTGTATGATATATAGTTTCCGCTGTTTACGGCAGCGTGGTTAACAATCTTTCAAAAGTGCAAATATACATATATTTTCACACATAGCGCGATTTTTATTTATTTCCCTTCATGCAAGCAGTGAACTTTAGGGTGGCATGCCCGTATAGGGTGGCGGTTGAACAGGCGATAAGCCGGGGATGAGCCGGTGTGAAAAAGTTGCGAAAGACATATTATTGCCTAATGTTAAATTTAACATCTCCTACTCGAGTAAGTGTTGATAAGGCGATGACATGGGCATGAGTAGGAGTTGATAAGGAGATGGTGCTGTGTCATAGGCACTTATATGTTCGTTTGTCGGCTATTGCACACTGATAGTGAGAGTTATATGCAAAATTTTCGCTGTAACTCATTGATTATCATTGCGAGCTTGGAACATGAAAATTTGATGAATTTTAATAATTTTTATGTTAATGCCAATTTGCCGTTTTAACAAAAACGCGGTGCATTTTTTTGACGGCAATATAATAATTCGCGCAATTCCGCGTTGTTGTCATTGTTATGGGAGTAATAGCACGACAGAGCATCCGTGGGGCCTTGGCCAACTACCTGGGGGTGGCAATAGGGTTTGTCACCACGTTCTTCGTCGTCACGCGGTTTCTGACCACCGAGGAGGTGGGGCTGACGCGCGTGATGGTCGATGCGGCGATGCTCTTTTCGGCTATAGCACAGCTGGGCAGCAACTCGTCGCTGATCCGTTTCTTCCCGCATTTCCGCGACAACAGGGCGCATCACGGCATCTTCGGCCTCAGCCTGTTGGTGCCGTTGGCGGGTTTCACGCTGGTGGCGCTGGCCTTCCTGGTGTTCCACGATCAGCTGCTCGAACTCTACAGCGAGCGGTCGGCCTTGCTCACCGACTACTTCTACATGCTGCCGATGCTCACCTTCTTTGCGCTCTACACCACGGTGTTCGAGACCGGCGCCAGCGTGCTGATGCGCATCACGGTGCCCAAGATGGTGCGCGAGGTGGGCATCCGTGTGTTCAACCTTGCGGCCTACCTGCTCTACGGCTACCACGTCATCTCGCTCGATGTCTTCGTGTGGTTGTTCTGCGGCAGCTATGGGCTGGCCATGCTGCTCAACATGTTCTACCTCTACCGCATCAGCGGCTTGCCGCTTGCGGCATGGCTGCACATCGACTGGCGCTTCGTGGCCGACGGCGGCCGCTGGCGCGACATGCTGCGCTACACGCTCTTTATGACCGCCACAGTGCTGGCTGGCAACATACCGCTGATGAGCTCGCTCTTCCTCGGCGCCAAGGCAGGCCTGGCGGTGACGGGTGTCTACACCATAGCTTTCTTCATTGCCAACGTGGTCGAGGTGCCCTACCGTTCGCTGGGCGCCATCTCGCGGCCTGTGGTGTCGGCCGCCGTGAAGGATGGCGACTGGGCCGAGGTGAACAGGCTGTGCCGCCAGGTGAGCCTGCACCAGCTGCTGGTGAGCCTGCTGATATTCTATGTGATATGGATCAACCTCGACGCGCTCTTCGCCGTCATACCCAACGGCGCCGACTATCGCGGCGGCGCGGGTGTGGTGCTCATCCTGGGCCTTGCCAAGGTGATGAACTCGTCGCTTTCGATAGGTACCGACGTGCTCAACTACTCGCGCTGGTACCGCTGGTCGCTGCCGCTGATAGGTGTGCTGACGCTGAGCGCCATAGTGCTCAACGGGGTGCTTATAGAGCTGTGGGACATCAACGGCGCCGCAGCGGCGACGCTGGTGAGCTATGGCATCTACTTCGTGCTGTTGCTGTCGCTGCTGTGGTGGCGGCTGAAGGTGTGCCTCTTCTCCGTTGCCCAGCTCAAGGTTGTAGTCGTGGTGCTGGTGGCCCTGGGGCTCAACAGGCTGTGGGCCTTGTGGGTGGCGCCGTGGCTTATGGGCCTGTGGCCCGGCATGGGCGGCCTGCTGACCGACGCCGCGCTGAAGACGTTGCTGCTCGGCGGCGCCGTGGCGGCGGCGGTGCTGGCGTGGAGGGTGTCGCCGACGGTGAACGCGATGGTGCTCAAGAGTAAAAAATAATGGGTGATGAAGAGGGTGTTGCTGATACTAATGGCAGTGCTCGCTGGCTTCTTGGCAAACGGGCAGGGAGGCAACAGCGCCGACTGTCCCGGCTTCCGCAACCCTACGTCGTTTGTCACCAACAACCCGCAGTATTACTGGATAGGCCGTGTGGGCGAACGTGTATATACCCAGTATGACCAAAATGACACCACCACCGGCTACCGCATAAGAAGCACCTGTATCAATGCCACCGACATACCGGCGTCGCAAATTACAAGCACTATCTATTACTCTGGTCAGGACAACACTATTACAAATTGCGGGCACAACTTCTTCGACGCCAACGATGCCCGTTTCCAGATAATTGGCCCATCGCTCGCCGGCATAGACCAATACACCGTGAGCTATCCCGGTAGCGGCATGCAGCGCATACCGCCGGGCTACACCACCAGCATACGCTTGGGCGACATGCGTTCGACTGGATTTGCACACGCCGACACAGGTGCCGCGTATGATCCTACAATACCCGGAAACCGCAGCAGCGAGGCGCTGTTCTACACCATGTATGTGACGCCATTCAATGCACTGCTCATCATCAACTATGCCGTGGTGGCGCGTCGCTACGACCACGATGCCTACGACGCCGGCGAATTCCTGATTCGCGTGGTGCGGCAGGATACCAATGGCAACTGGCCCAATGCGCCCATCAACGACTCGCTGTGGTACAAAGTGTCGGCCCCGCACCACACAGGTACCGTGACAGCCCCGTGGATGGAAGGCCTGCAGAACGACAGTTGGCCCTGCATGTATGTCTACAAGCCCTGGGCGCGTGTGGCCATAAGCCTGAGCGACTATATCTACGAGAACGTGCGGATAGAGATGTACACCTCGGACTGCATCTACAATGCCGACCCGCTGTATGCCTATATCAGTGGCGACTATCAGTCCATGACCCTCTTCCCCACAGGCTGCCCAGACCCCAACTCCGAGGCCCTCGACACCATCGTCGCCCCCGAGGGCATGCTGAGCTACGAATGGTATGTGACAACCAACGGCGCCGTGCAGAACGTCTACAGTCCCGACCAGATAGCCGCTGCCAACTTCCGCTTGGTGCAAGCGGCATCGACCAGCAACCGCTACACGCCGCGCCTCGACGATTTCAGGCTTACCGAAGGCCCCGATGCCGGCGACACCGCCTCGATACAGACCTTCCGCTGCGTGATGACATCGGCCCTCGACCCAGCCAAGCCCATGCACTCGAGGGTGTATGTGAACCTCAAGAACCGCCGCCCCATAGTGAAGTATCACTGGACCAACGACTGCAACGGCGGGGTCGAGTTCTTCAACGAGAGCTACACCTCGCTGCTGAACGGCATGGACGAAAATGCCACCTATTGGGTGATATATGCCGACACGCTGCACACCATGCCCCTCGACACCCTGTGGGGCGACACGGCATCCTATACTTTCCCTGTTGGAGGACGCTACGGCGTGCGGCTCTATTGCGCCACGGCGCCCGACGACGACGGCCCCAGCTGTGGCGTGGCCCGGAGTTTTGTGTGTACCGTATCTACGGCACCTCCTGTGGGCTTCACTGTGCAGGGAACCGTGCACTGCGACGGCGACCGCGTGGTGTTTGTGTGCAACGCCGGATGCAACCTCTCCAAGCAGTGGACGGTGGACGACAGTACCTACGCCTCGACCGACGGCGAGCCCCTCAACGTGCTGGGCGTGAACCTGGCGAAAGGGACTCATATAGTTACACTGACGACGATGAGCGACGAAGGATGCGTCAACAGCTACAGCGACACGGTGCTGGTCTACGGCGCACCCGAGGTGAGCATCGGCGGCGACAGGGCCGAGATATGCCTTGGCGACAGCGTGACGGTGACAGCCGTTGGCAACGGCGACGAATACACTTGGAGTTCGTCGCCCGAAGACACTGCGCTGGCTTCGCAGCAAGGGCAGTCGACGCTGGTGCTCAGTCCGCGGCAGACGACAGTATACAGGCTGTTGCCGAGCAGCAGCAACCCCTGCTCCGACGCAAGCTCGACGTTCACCATAAGGGTTATTCCGCAGCCCGTGGCCGTGGTGCGCGCCTCGCTGCCGTCGGTGAGCGTGGACGAGCATACCGTCAGCTTCACCGATGCCACCACCTATCGCGATGCCACACGTTGGCGCTACAGCGACGGGACGCTCGACAGCGGCATCACGGTGCGCCACGACTACGACATCGGCGACCTTGACAGCGTGGGCGTGTGGATGGAGAGCTGCACCAATGCGGGCTGCTGCGACGACACCACGGTGTGGCTGCCGGTGAAGCAGGTGTGTGTGTGGTTCCCCAACGTGCTTGTGCCGGAGCAGGGCTACAATTTCAGGATGGTGACAGCTGTATCCCTGACGGGTTACGAGATATACATCTACAACCGCGAGGGCCTGCTTGTGCATCGCGGCGACGACCCTGCCGACACCTGGGACGGCACCGACCTCGACGGACGGCCCTGCATGCAGGGTGCCTACGTCTACTGGTACCGCTACGCCGACGACCTGGGCGGATGGCACGAAGGGCACGGCACGGTGACCCTGCTGCGATAGACGATCGGCTTTTTTAACTTTTTTTTGCAAATAAAATTTATTTCGTATATTTGCATCAAGCAACAGTGTACACATAAAAGTGTATGCTGTGCGGCTATTAAACGATATATCAACTAATTGGCAACTAAATGAGAATACAAGTACGAAATGTAAAAACATACGTGGGGGTGATATTTGCGGGGTTGATGATGATGATAGGCACTGTGTCGCAGGCACAGATAAAGGACAAGATAATGAGCCATGTCGAGGCCGACCCGCTGACCTTCAGCGGCAGTGTGGGAACAACGCTGCAGAGCCTGTATAACAACCGCGACATCTACTCGTCGGGCTCGCCATTTGCTTTGACCGCCTATGCCAACTTCAACATCGGCATATATGGCTTCAACATCCCCATCAACATCAACTTGATGAACATCGCCGCCACGCAGTTCTCCTTCCCGCGTCCGCAGATTAACATCAACATGACGCCGCAGTACAAGAACTTCCGCTTCCACATCGGTACCAGCAGCATGCACTTCTCCAACTACACCTACAGCGGACAGAACTTCACCGGTCTCGGTGCCGAGTACCAAGGCAAGATGTTCCGCTTTTCGGGTTTCTATGGCGCCATGCAGGCCGCCACGCGCTTCAAGGAGTACGACAACCGTTCGGCCATACGCTATCTGGCCGACTCGCTGCTCGGCCTCAACGTGCAGGACTACGACCTGCCGCAGTACAAGCGCATGGGCTACGGTGCCAAGATAGGCGTTGGCAACAACAAGAACTACATCGACCTGAATTTCTTCAAGGCCAAAGACGATACCAACTCGCTGCCCCTGATATGGCACAACGAACGTGGCGACACGGTGCATCGCGACAGCTTGGTCTACGCCAAGGAGAACTTCAACTTGGGCCTCTCGGGCCGTGTGTCGATAGGCCGCTGGTTCGCCCTCACTGCCAATGCCGGCGCCAGCCTCTACACCCCCGACATGCATGGCTCGGTGATTAACAACTCCACGCTGAGCACCCTCGGTGCCGACAGCACCGATGCCCAGTTGGGCAAGGTGATGGGCATACTGGACAAAGCCGGATGGCTCTTCACGCCGCGCATGAACTCGCAGCTGCGCTTCGCGGGCGACGCGGCCGCCAGCTTCAACTTCAACCGCGTCAACGCGGTGTTCACCTACCGCTTTGTGCAGGCCGACTACACGTCGCTGGGCGCCACGCGCTTCAGCCAGAACGCCCATGGCCTTGGTGCCAACACCAACTTCCGCATGTTCAAGAACACCACCACGCTGTCGCTGGCCGGATATCTGCAGCGCGACAACCTCGACCACAAGCAGGTGTACACCAATCAGGTGGCCACCTACTCCACCAACCTCAGCGTCCTGCTGTTCAATGCGCTGAACATGACGGTGGCCTACAGCGGAGTGAGCCAGTACCAACTCGACGGTACGAAGCAGGTGAAGGACTCGACACGCACCAACCAGTTGGCTCACAACATCACCGTCTCGCCCTCGTATACCATCGAAGGCGACAACAATCACAACATATCGCTCAACTTCAACACCGTTCAGAACCGTAACATGAACCTGCTCAACGCTGCCAGGAGCAAGCAGGACGTGAGCACCTACACGGCAGGTGTCGGCTACACGCTGTCGCTTACCGAGAAGCGTATGGATGTCGGTGTGAACTACGACTACAGCAGCTCGGAGTCGGTCAACAACAGCTATACCGCCCATGCCGTTGGCGGCAGCTTCAACTACATCATCGCCAAGACCGACAAGATAAACCTCAAGGCCAACTACATGATGTCGCTCTCGTTCAACAAGAACATCGACGCCAGCGCCAACGACGTCACCTTCGACCCCGAAGACCCCGAGAACACCGCCAAGACCAACAGCGTGTCGTTCAGCAACCGCCTTGGTGCCACCTTCTCGTACAAGAACCTGCACAACGCCTCGCTCTACCTGTCGAGCAGCAACTATAGCGACAATATCGTCATCGGTCAGCGCATCAGCACCGACTTCGATTTCAGAATCAACTTCTCCTACAGCTACTCGTTTGCCAAGCGCATCATAAAGAGCAAGAAGAAGAAAGATGACGATGAGAGCGACAAACCCGAACTGGTAGGCTAAACCCCAAAAAAGAGAAATGAAACAAAACTACAATACTATGGAAACTGAGTCAACTCGCCGCGTGGGTCGCAAGACCGGCGGCACATGGATTGTCAGAGCCGCCTTTGTGGTGGCAATGATGCTGGCGTCGTTGGGCGCCAACGCACAGGATGTTACCGTGACGGTGACGAAGATGAGGCAGACCCTGCCGTCGTCGCTGGCCGATCTTATCGACCATCCCAACCAGACGGTCAACATCACGTTGCAGAACAACACCAACCAGCAGGCCAAGGTGTACATGAAACTGAGTCTGACGTCGGACTATGTCCAGAACGGTCAGCCCCTAGAGCTTGTCACCCAGGAGAAGGGCAACACCCGCCCCTGCATCACCTTGTCGCCGGGTGAGATGCGGCAGTTCAGCAGCATCATGGACTTCTCGGACCATTTCAGTGGCCGACTGTCGACCACGGCCACGGCCGACTTCCTGACGCTGACGCGCATCCCCGAGGGCACCTATTCGTTGTGCCTCGAGGTGTACCGCTGGATGGAGTTTGTGGCCGACGACGGTGCCCCCATGTCGCGCGACTGTGCCCAGTTCATGGTGTGCTACACCGGTTCGGCTCCCGAGTTGATAACGCCCATCATGGTTGTCAACGACAACGTCCATGCCCCCAGGCCTCCCCGTGTGCCCAAGAAAGGCAAGGACGGCTTCGTCAACGTCGAGGTTCGCGACCCCAATACCGTGCAACCCTCGCGCCTTATCAATATCCGCTGGACCGAGGTGATAACCAACTGCCCTCAGACGTCGCCCATAGAATACACGCTGAAGATAGTCCGTGTGGCACAGGGTCTCAGCCCCGAATATGCCATCGACCATGCACCAGTGATATTCTCGAAGAACTGCGGTTCGAACAACTTCTGCCAGATAGACACCCTGCGCAACCTTGATGTGCCGTTTGAACGCGGTGCCACCTATGCAGTGCAGGTTGAAGCCAGAGAGCGTGGCGTCAATCCCACACTTGAGATTGCCAACAACGGCAAGAGTCAGATTATGACCTTCTCGTGGGGCAAGGCTACCTACAACGTCAACAACGGCAACAATAACAATAACAGACAGCCGGAGAACACCGCGCAAGAGAGCAGCACCGAGAACTCGGGCAGAGACGATGCCCTTGCCAGCCTGCGCCAGTCGTATGTGGTATACCCCTACCGCGATGTGACGAGCTACAATGCCGTCCTAGCAAAGTTCTCGAACGAGGCAACACAGGTACTTGCCGAAGACAAGAGCGTGCAGGTGAAGGTCCACGGCAGTTACAACGACCATATCGTCAATCCCAAGATGAACCCCTTCGACATCAAGTGGATGCCGGTGCGTGGCAACAATCTGAGGAGTGTGCGCTACACCGTGGAGCTTTTCGAAGACCTCGGCGAGCTGTCGGACATCAACACCCGTCCGGCCTTGCTCAACAAGACAATCAATGTTGCGGCCGAAGGCGAAGACGGATACCTGACATCTATCGATCCAGTGTCGCTCAACGACTCGACATGGGGCAAGACACTGCAGCAGGGCAAGAAATACCTTGTGCGCGTGAAAGCAGATGCCACCTACCGCTACTTCGACTACAAGATAAACAAGACCGTACACTATGTGAACGGCATCGAGGCCGACACCGAGTACGACACGGTGAAGACCACCCATACCGAGACCGTGAACTACACCTCGACCAGCAACTTCCAGTGGGGTATCGACAGTGCACTGCTCGACCGTGTGCTGCCTCCGCAGTTCACCGGCCCCATCAACCGCTCCACCGCCAACTGGGACGACACCTCGTTCATGCATTTCGAGCCCACGGTTGAAGCAATATGGAGACTGGACAATTTCAACATCAGCTGGAAAAAGGCCTCCAACCTCGACATCGAGGATGAGGACACCGCCCTCTATAAACTATATATATATGAGGCCGCCAAGGGCAAAGATATAAAGGATATCGTAAAAGGCTCGGCGAAGTATCACAAAGACTCCATAGACGGGCTGATGCTTAAGGGCGACATCCTCGACTCGCTGAAGGAAGGCACTATTTATGTGGCACGAGTAAAGGTCATTATCCCCGACACCGCTTCGTATTACATGTGCAACCACGGTTGGTCGCACCCCATTGCCTTCACGCTCAAGAAAGACACCAACGACTACAGCACGGCTATCGACATAACCAACGCCTGCTTCCCCAACGACACCGCCAAACTGAACAGGAAAGACCTTATCACGCCCAAGGTCGACAGCCTCGTCAACAGCCGCGTGAAGCTGAAGATGGGTCGCTTCAATATGGTAGTCCAGAGTGGTAAGCTTGACGACAAGAAACGCTATAGCGGCGAAGGCTATGTCGAGTGGATACCTGTGGCCGGTTATGGCGTAGGTGTCAAGGTGAAGTTCGACACCATACAGATCAACAAGAACTTCCAGGTTGTTGCCGGTACGGCCCGTTCGATGACAGAGGATAGCAACAACTACCTCAACCTCAACATGGGCAAGAATAAGTACGGCGCCGGTTTCGACATGTATGCCGACGAAGGTGTGCAGTTGCTCAACCAGTATGCCGGCGAACTTGGCAGCACCGGTGAAGATGTGAAGAAATGGTACAACATCATCAACCAGGCCGCCAACCCGGTAAGTCAGCTTACGCACAGCATTATCGAGGGCGGTGGCGCAATTGGTGTTGCCACCACGCCTATCAAGGCTAACACCCAGATGCTTGGCGTAGACTCCACCGAGAACATCTCGGTGGCCATCAACGACTTCTTCTTCTCGCCAGTCACGGCACAGATGAACCTGCTGGCCGTATACTCGTCGATTGAGGACAACCTATACCTGCCGTTCCTCGCCACCAACATCTGTATCGAGCCCGACAAGTTCATCTCCGACTCCGTGGGTACCGTATACTTGTTTATGGCACAGGATATGGAGGTGCCCCTCAGCGATGGCTACACCCTGACCTTCAAGCGTCCCACCAAGCTCTCCGACATGAGCAACGGCACGCATGTGGCCATTGACACCGGCGGCTTCAAGGAGATTGCCGTCGATGCAGAATTAAGCTTCGGCACCAAAGACCAGCCTGGTAACAAGGTAATGGCTGTCGACATCAAGCAGAACGGCATCGTGAAGCCCGACAAGCCCGTAAAGGCCTACTTCTACACCAAGTTCAAGTCGTGGAGCAACTGGATTGTGAAGATTGGTATGGATCCCTTCACCGTGGTGGGCTGCGAGGACTTCGCCTTCGTGCCCACAGGCAGCGGTATGTGGTACGACCACAGCCTCAAGGAAACCCCCGACGCCATCAAACTGCCCAAGAACTACATGACCCTGCCCAAGAAGAAAGAGCAGTGGAGAGGCTTCTACCTCGACAAGTTCGCCGTCATGCTGCCCCAGGATATCAGCAACACCTTCATCGACCTTGCCGGCGACACTGCCGTCAAGCAGGACACCAAGTTCGTCACCTACACTTATGGTGCCAACGGCCAGATAAAAGACTCCACCGAGGTTATCCCCGAAGGCAGTCGCATCAACTTCACGGCCAGCCAGCTTATCATCGACAGCTGTGGTCTATCGGTCGACGTGTCGGCCAACAACCTGCTGCGCCTCGAGACCAAGAACGGCGGCGGCTGGGCCTTCAGCCTCGACACCGTGGGTGTGCGCTTCCTCAAGAGCTCCTTCAAGGAAGGCTACATTATCGGTAAACTCAAGATACCCCTGTTCACGGGTAACATGAAATATGACTGCTCGCTGGGTACCGACAGCATCGACTTCGCCATCACCCCTGGCGACTCGCTGCAGCTCGACCTCTATGTTGCCAAGGTGGAACTCGACAAGAAGTCCACCCACTTCCGCATAGTTCACGACTTCGGTGGCAACACCTACAAGAGCAACTATGAAGGCGACACAGAATACACCTTCAAGAACCAAGATGCCACAACGCGCGTCGACCTCACCCTCAACGGCAAGATTACTATCGACTTCAAGAAATTCAATGTTCCTGTCGACCTGCCGAAGATCAAGTTCGAGAACATGTACATGCGCAACTACACCTCCAAGACCGTCGACCTGGGCAAGAAAGGCAAGGTTGAGTCGTACAAGTTCGGCGACATGGACTTCAATATCGGTAACTGGAGCAAGGCCTCGCCGCAGAAGTATATCGGTATAGACTACACCGACAGCGAGGTGAAGCCCGACGGCGAGAACAATGCCAACGCCAACCCCGGCCAGAGCATGGGCGAGGGCAAGGTCAGCGGCTTCAAGTACAACCTCACAACTCTTTCGCCCAAGTTTGAAAAGACTGCCGGCAAGTCGAGTACCTATACGGCTGGTCTGGTGTTCGGCGGCTCGATGTCGCTGGGCATCGGCAAAGACCAGTCAATCGGTGCCAGTGCCGGTTTCGGCATCTCGTGCGAGGTCAACACCAGCAGTTGGGACATCAGCAACTGGGACGGCACCTTCGACTCGGCCCGCGTCAAGACCGACATCGGCCCCTTGAGTGTCGACGGCTTCATCAGCCATAGCCGCAATGATGCGGTGTTTGGCAACTGCTGGAAAGGTATGCTCGACGTCACCCTGATGGAAGTTGTTCAGGTAAAGATGGGTGCTGGCTTCGGTACCAGCCAGCGTGTCGTCAAGGCTGGCGACACCACCAACTTCGACTGGTGGTACTTCGAGGGTGCTGCCAATCTCTCGAGCGCAGGCATTCCGTTAGGTCCCTTGGCCATCAACGGTTTCGGCGGTGCTTTCGCCTACAACATGCAGCCCAAGACCCTCCTTACCAATATGAGCGGCAAAGACCTCATGGGTGGCCAGAGCCTCTGCGACAATATGGTCTCGAACGACGGTAGCAACTACACCCCGCAGTATGATGCATGGATAGCGCGTGCGGGCGTGAGCATTATACTTACAGGAGCCGAATCCACACTCAACGCAAATGGTATCCTCGGCCTTCGTATCGCTAATGGCCATTTTGCCGGTATCAGCCTACAGGTCGATGCCAAGATGCTATCCTCGTACGACAAAGATAATAAAGAGGCCAGTAATGCCGCACTTACCGTGGCAGCCTTTATAGACTATAGTAAGGGTGACATGGCTGGCGACTGGAAGCTCAACTTCGCTGCTAATATCAAGTCGGAAATCAACCTCACTTCTCTCATCAAAGGTTCCGGTATGGGCGAGGCTATTGCCAAGGCCTACACCTATCCCACCTCGTCGACCGAAGCCCAAAAAGACGGCAAGAGTGGCGGTATGAGTTCTTCGTGGCTGGACAAGAAGGTTCAGGACTCGAAGGACTATGCTGAAGAGGATGATAAAGTAAACAAGGCCAAGAGCGGTGAAGGTGTAGGTGGTTCTGCAACACTTCAGATACCCATTGACTTCTACGTCAAGCACTATCCTGATGGTATGGCTGGCCCTAGCGGCAAGCAAACTGAATGGTTCTTCGCCGTGGGACGTCCGAACAAGTCCGACCGTATGAGCTTCTCGGCGAGCATGGATCTTGTAATAGCCAAGGCCAGTGTTGCATGGGATGCCTATATTATGACCGGTAACTACTTCCCTGGAGGTTTCCAGCTGCCCGAGATACCTCAGGATGTCCAGCAGGCCCTCGGCAGCAAATACGCTTCGTATAGTGCCAAGAACAAACTTCCCAATCTCGACAAGGCCGGCGGCTTTGCCTTCGGCGGATCCTTCCATGCTGAACTCGAGGTCGACATGTTCCTTTGGTTAAAGGCCTCCACCACTCTTGGATTCGACCTTGGCCTCTTGGCCACCAACGGTTCTTCCTGCCCTGGCTACAGCAGTATTGGCAAGAATGGTTTCTACGGCATGGGCCAACTGTATGCCATGTTCGAAGGCCAGATGGGTCTCAGCCTCAACCTCGGTTTCTGGAAAGGCCATCTCACCCTTGCTTCAGCCTCGGTAGCAGCCCTGCTGCAGGGTGGCGGTCCTAACCCCACATGGGCCTACGGTCTTTTAGCCTTCAAGGCCTCCTGCCTCGGCGGTCTTATCAAGATCAACACCAGCGTTGACTTCTCGATGGGCCATGTCTGTGTGCCTGGCAACAGCGACCCCTTGGCCAACGTCAAACTCTTCCAGAATGTCACTCCGGCATTCAACAACAAGACCGATTCCAAAAAGAGCGAAAACGTGCAATCTGCCTACACCACCGGCACCATTGTCTCCAACCTGCCTTGGAACGAACCAGTGCTTCTCTGCGCCGACCAGAAATACGGCAAAGGCACCACAACCCGCAAGTTCCAGTTTGTCATCGTTAAGAGCCAGTGCGTAGCCAAATATACGAAGAGGACATATAACGCATCGGAGAAAGATTTCACACTGAAGTTCTCGCCCAACAACACCGAGACTAACATGCAGTACTTTGAGTGGACCAAGGGTGGTCTGCCCGAGAACTCCGATATCAAGATAAAGCTGAAAGGCCGCGCTTTCGAGTATCGCCCGAGCTATACCTCCACCGACAAGAAGAAGGACGAGATCAACCTCAGCGACGCGCAGCGCAAGACCGACTACTACTACACCCTGACCACCAATGGCTATACGAAAACTTCGTATCTGGATCCGTCACACTCCCAGTGGCGTGATCCCATCTTTACCGACAACGATGTCACCGTCCATAAGTCGTGGACGCAAGACACCACTTTCTATATCCGCACCAGCCCCAAACCCGACAACCTCGACGAAGCTGTGGTCTTCACATGGCCCTACAATGGCGATCCAATGTTCCCTGTCAACGAGTTCGTTACCATCGGTGGCCGCAAGCGTGCACTCATCTATCTCTATCAGGATTGCGACTTCCTGTCTAAGAGCGATGCGGATAATCGCGAGATAAAGGCCTTCCTGGTGCTCCGTGGCATCAGTGCCAGCAACGATGCTCTTGCATGCGACTATATCTACCACAAGAACGGATACCTCGGCAGCTCATCGTCTACACCTTGCATCGAGATTGTCCTTCCTTCCAAATTCAATGAGAATTATCAGAACTACGACATGGCCATCCGCCTGCTCCTCATCAAGAAGGATGCCTACAATGCCACCCTCAAGCAACTGCAGGCCCAGGCCAATGCATCAACCAGTTCAATGCAGCAGAAGCAGGAGACCCAAAAGAAATCCGCTGCCGCAAGACAACGTATGGCCAATATGAAACGATGGTACTCAAATAGCTATCTTGAAAAGAGTGTAGAGTACCAGCAGTTGAAGGCAGCTACCGAGAAGGAAGAGGGAGTGAGCGACACCATGATGTCTTATGCCCGCAAGATGCTCAAGAACGACTACGCCATATGCCTCCAGACGGGTAGTCCCATCTATACCCTCTACTTCCGACTCTACACCGGCCACCTCACATATGCCGAAATTCTTGGTGATAATAATCGCTACCTCAACTTCCTCTTTAGTGGCCCGTCAATCGAGAACCAGACGACATCCATGAGCAAGACGTTGGAGACCTATAGCTATACCGACGAGGAAGCTGCCAAATATGCCTATTGGTTTGCCCCTTACACTCCTACCGACAAGAAGGCCTACAACACAAACATCACTTTGCCGCCCATCGTCTATCCTGTTCTTGACTGGGGACGTGCCAAATTCAAGTATCATGAGTATTCGCTCTATAGCACCTATTGCGTACGCCTCATTAACATGGACAATGCTATCAAGAACACATGGTCGCCCACACAGCGCCCCGTACAGCATGGCAAATCGTTCCACCTCAAAGAGTCAAAGGAGTGGACGACTAACGATATGGGTTCGGCCTCCGAACAGTCGGCCATGTACAGCATCTTCAGCCAAGGCTTCGTGCCTGCCGCAGGCCGCACCTACGAAAGTGACTTTACCAACCTTCAGGCACGCATGAAAGATGTCACTACAAGTGGAATGTACGTCACCGTCGATGGCTACCAACGTGCGTCATTCCCCAAAAAGTCCAACAACAAGATTCTTGCTCCCAACATCATCAAGTTGACTGTGGCATATCCCAAGTGGCGCTACGACTCCACCTCCATTGGCCAGCCGGCACAGAAGACCATCGGTGGCAAGACTTTCAGCCGACCGGAATATTCCTATTCTACAAAATACACGAATATCGACGAGGCTATCCCCGCCATGTTCAACGACATCAAGCGCTACCACGACTTCTATCAGACCCTCTTCGACTATGCCGTCAACTTCCATTGCCATGGCTATAGTCACAAGTGCGACCAGTACGAACATCTTATAAAGTACACCTACCGCAATAACCAGCTTACCTCCGGCGACTTCCCCTACGCCATGACCAAGTCCACCCTTGCCACATGGTGGATGTACTATTGGCGAGGCATCTTCTACGCTGGTCACCTCAAACGTCAGGACTACAAGTACGACAACTTCAAGTGGAACGCCATACCCTCCGACAAACTCACCTACCTCGACGGCCAGAAGGCAAACTACTGGATGCAATACGTGCTCCACTGGGATTATGCGCCCTACCATCTTGAGGAGTCCAAAGGCCTCGCCACACAGTTTAGCGCCCTCTTTAACGACGATTTCAACAACAATAAGACATTTGGCCGCTGGCGTACAACCCAATGGTTCAACGGCAAGACCACTGGCGGCGGCACATTCACCGCATTCACGACCGACGCTCTGGTAGATGTGTCCAAAATCGGTGGCTACGGAACCTTCAATACCGTTAACTACACCATTCGTTATATTCCCATCACTTACTACTATGTACATGGCGGCTCCTCGTCATACATCTTTGGATATATGGCAGACGCAGTCAAGAAACACAAGAAGGGCTCCTACCAGGTGATGGCCAACGCCACCCTGCAGTCCACCGACACCTACAACTATGGCATCAGCGACAAGGCCATCAAGCGTCTTAAGGACAACTCCGGTATCACCTTCCGCGCCATCAACACCAAGAACGAGGAGGACTATGCCAAAAACCTCCAAAGCTCCCAGTGGGAATAGCCGATTAGTGGTTGCCAAAAACGCTAAATGTAAAACGTTAAACTCAGAAATCAGAAACTATGAAGAGTATTAAAATTGCAATTGTTGCACTGCTCATTCTTCTCCCCATGGGATTGAGGGCACAGGAAGAAGTCGTGCCGTCGCAGAAACCTGTAATCCCTCAGGCTACGCTCGACTCCCTGGCCCTTGCCGACTCGCTTGCTAACACTCTTTGGTATGTCGACTCTCTCGGCGACTCCCTCTCCGAAAAACCAGTCGTTGTGCGTCTCTTGACCCGCGCCTATGGCGATAGCATCGTTCTTCGCTGGGCCACCGAGGATGCTGGCCTCTGGCTCACCGTCAAGGACTATGGCTGGAAGCTTTATCGTTCCTCAGCTTACGACCCTGATAGTGCATTCTCCATCAATAAATATGGCGACACCATCCCCTACCGTTCCGTCAAGGGTGGCCCCCTGAAGCCCCTCTCGCTCGAAGCCATGCAGCAGCGCTTCGACTCCACTGACTTCTACGCCGGTGTCGCCGCACAGGCTCTCTATGGCGAATTCCAGTATAACGTCAACGAGCAGTCCTCCAAGGCCAACGTCGACTTCATGACCATGGCCGCCAAGCAATACCAGGAGCAAACCCAGCGCCACTTCATGGCTATGCTTGCTGCCGAATGCAGCCCGCAGGTGGCCGATGCTCTCGCCCTCCGCTTTGTCGACCGCGACGTGGTGCCAGGCGAATTCTACGAGTACATTCTCGAGGCTATGGTACCTCCCGACCTTATCCAGGTCGAGAGCCCCGAGGCTTTAGTATACAACAAACCCTTCGAGCGCGAGGAAGAAGAGATGACTCCCGAAATCAGCATCACCCAGATCGACCAGCACCGCGTGGTTGTCCGTTGGGATAAGAATCGCCTCTCTGGCTACTACATCGATCGCCGCGACAATGTCGATTCCTCCTGGGTCACCCTCAACCCCGAGGCTCCAATCTGGCCTATGCTGCCCGATTCGGCCACCCGCGCCGTATTCGGCGATAGCATCGCCGAATGGATGGAACACGAGGTGCTCTTCTTCGACTCCCTCGCCCTCGGTCGCACCTACACCTATCGCGTGCGTGCCTTCGACGCTTTCGGCGTGAATCTCGACCCCCGCGAGGCAAATCCATTCTCGCTCGTCGACTTCATCCCGCCTCAGCCGCCTTACATGGGCGAGATTATCCCCATCGACAACCGCATCTGTCCCATTAAGTGGCTACAGCCTGGCTCCACCGACGATATTGCCGGCTACATGGTAATGTTCTCCACCACTCTCGAAGGTCCATGGAAGAACGTCTCTGGCATGCTGCCCAAGGATGCCACATCATACACCGACAGCAACGCCTACGAGCGCGGCCGCGGCTTCTACCGCGTCTTTGTGGCCGACACAGCCGGCAACGTCAACTTCTCGCCGTCGATGAACAACAACATCGAGGACATTACACCTCCCGCTTCACCCAGGGGCCTCAATTATCTCGCCGATGACTCCACTGGTCTTGTCCTCCTTTGGTGGAATCCCAACACCGACGCCGACCTGCTGGCCTACAAGGTCTACTTCGCCAACCAACGCGACCACGAGTTTATCGAGCTTACCCCTGGTTATATCCAGGACACCTTCTTCTTCGACTCGGTCGACATCTCCATGCTTGCGCGCGATTGCTTCTACTATGTAATTGCCGTCGACCAGAACCACAACTTCTCCCAGCCTTCCGACACCCTGCGTGTGCTGCTGCCCGACCTGCTGCCCCCCGGTGTCTGTGTGCTCGACGGAGTGACGCAGGACAACGACACCATCACCATTACCTGGCGTGCATCGGTCAGCGAGGATGTGGCAGCCTACTACGTCTACCGCAAGCCGCGTCCCGCCGTCAACTGGGAGTGCATAGCCAAGATCACCCCCGACCAGGTCGACAAGAAGGGTCTCATCCACTTCGGCGACCGTCCCGAAGCCTCCATCCATCCCTATTCCTACTGCATCGAGGTGCGCGATTCCGCCGCCAACACCAGCGGCATGGCTGGCTTCGCTGTTGCCCAGGTCGACCCCGACAACACCGTCAAGATGGACATCAAGCTCAAGGCCTCCTATAAGAAAGGCAAGGTCTCCCTCTCGTGGAAGATATCGGAGCAGCCCCGCAAGGACTACTATGGCGTCATCTACCGTGCCGATGCCGACGGTAATTTCCGTGCCGTTGCCAACTTCAACCGCAAGGAATCCGTCTATATCGACACCCAGGCTCCTGCCGACAGCAAATGCACCTACTACGTGCAGCTGCAGCTCGGCCGTGGCCGCCACTCCACCCCCTCCAATCAGGTCACTGTTAAGACCAAATAGCACACAGTGCACATCCCATAGCTAGCCAGGGTGTCCTGCCGCGGCAGGACACCCTAGCGTTTTTTATATACTATTCTGCCGTAGCGAAGCTCTTCGCCGAGGCATCACCAGAGCCCCACCAGGGATGCTGAAAAGTGGCTCTCATTTTCAATTGTTTATCGGTTGTTCTTCGATTGTTTTTCGATAGTCAATCGAAGAACAATCGAAGAACAATCGAAGAACAGTCGAAGAACAGAGGGAGTTTACACCTATTGATGGTGGAGCATGAGTTGTTTGACTGCTTTTTTCTTTTGTCGGTATGTCTTTTTTTTGTAATTTTGCAGACGTTATGTTAGATAAACTGGAAGCAATATACGCTCGTTATCAGGAAATTGAGCAGCAGATGAACGATCCGCAGGTGACTGCGGACATGAAACGCTATGTGAAACTCAGCAAGGACTACAAGGACCTGCAGCCTGTGGTGAAGGCCTACCGCGACTATAAGTCGCTGCTGGACACCATAGCCGAGTGCAAGGAACTGTTGGAGACCGAGAAAGACGCCGAGCTGCGCGACATGGCCAAGGAGGAGCTTGTGGCAGCCCAAGAGCGCCGCGACAAGATGGAGGAGGAAATACGCATACTGCTCATCCCCGCCGACCCGCAGGATTCGAAGAACGCCGTGGTCGAGATACGCGGCGGCACGGGTGGCGACGAGGCATGCATCTTTGCTGGCGACCTGTTCCGCATGTACACCCGCTTCTGTGAGAAGAAGCACTGGAAGGTGGAGGTGACCGATTTCAACGAGGGCACCTCGGGCGGATACAAGGACATCACCTTCACCGTCACAGGCGATGGTGTCTACGGCCTGCTGAAATATGAGAGTGGCGTGCACCGCGTGCAGCGAGTGCCTGCCACCGAGACCCAAGGCCGCATACACACCAGCGCCGCCGGCGTGGTGGTGTTGCCTGAGGCCGAGGAGTTCGACGTGGAACTGAACATGAGCGATGTGCGTATAGACACATTCTGCGCCAGCGGTCCGGGAGGCCAGTGCGTGAACACCACCTACTCGGCTGTGCGCCTGACGCATATACCCACGGGCATCGTGGTCTCGATGCAGGACCAGAAGAGCCAGATAAAGAACAAGGAGAAAGCCATAAGCATACTCCGCACGCGCCTCTACGAACGCGAGTACAACAAGTACATGGAGGAGCTTTAGAGCAAGCGCAAGACCATGGTAGCCACCGGCGACCGCAGCGAGAAGGTGCGCACCTACAACTACCCCCAGAGCCGAGTGACGGACCACCGCATAGGCTGGAGCATGCACAACCTGCCTGCCTTCATGGACGGCGACATCGAGGAGTGCATCGAAGCCCTCCAGCTTGCTGAAAACGCAGAGAAGCTGAAGGCGAGCGTGGGGTGACATCCCTGGCCGTATTCCTGCTGTATTCCTTCCGCCGAGTCAACCCCATAGCCCTCATTCTCTGCTTCGTAGCGCTGGGCTGCGTCGTCTGCGGCCTTACGCTGTGGTTATCCACATGTCATCGCCGCATCATCTGCGTCAAAACTTGCAGATGACTCGGAGATGACTCGGAGATGACTCGGAGATGACTCGGAGATGGTGGCTATTTGTCTCTGGTTTACAGTGGTTTAGAAACGTTGAAATCGTGTAACCAACTGAGAACGTGACGGGTATTGTCGGCGTTGGCGGCCCGAGTGTGTGTGTCGTTGGGAAAAGATTTTGCCAGTCCGTTTTTTTTTCGTATCTTTGCACCGTGAAATATGGAACAGGAAGAGGTTATAGCACGTATCAAGGAGACCGCCAGGCGAGTGCTGCCGGAGGGGGCCTCGCTGTGGCTCTACGGCTCGCGCGCCCGCGGCGACGCGCGTCCCGACAGCGACTACGACCTGCTGATACTGATAGACAAAGACACCTTACAGGAACGGGACACCGATGTGATTTACGATTTGGCAGAACTCGGTTGGGACTTGTCGGCCGAGATAAACACCCACGCCTATCCAAGAGGTAAATGGAACTCGTGGAGTTATTCACCTTTCTATAAGAATGTCGAACAAGATAAAAGAATATTGATATGAGCCTTTCTGACGAAGAACGAAGGATAATTGTTGACCTCGAGATAGAAAAAGCCAATCGAACCTACGAGGCCGCCATGATAATGGTGGACGCTGAGCTTTGGGAGAGTGCTGCCAACAGGTTGTACTACGCTTTGTTCCACGCCGTCAATGCCCTGCTCATTCATGATGGGCACAAAGTGAACACACACAAAGGTTCCCATGCTTTGTTTGGCCAATACTACATAAAAACCGATAAACTACCGCGCGAGTATTCGAGCATATACCAAAAACTGGAAGCTATTCGGGATGAGGGTGACTACAATTGGTCGTACAGTGTTGTGCCGGAAGATATACAAGAGAAGATACTCCCTGCCAAAGAGATGATAGACACCATCGCCAAGATGGTGAAAGAATAATAACAATCATACATAAACCATTATGCATCAACGCATTACCTCCCCCTGCAACGGGCTGTAAATAAGCTGTTTACAACAGGGCTTTTCTTTCTTTTCCTTTTTGTGTCGCTTGTAGGCACGGCGCAGACGTTCTCGAGCTCCTATTTCAACGGGCAATCGTTACAGGTGCTGTGGTACAGCATCACAAGCGATTCGACGGTGGAACTTACCTCGCCGTCCGACGGCGCATATCTGTCGACATTCGCATTGCAGGGTAATTTTGAGATTCCCTCAAGCGTGTTGTACAACGGTGTCAATTACCGTGTGACCGGGATCCACGGTGTGTCCGGTTCAGCCCTGGGCGGAGTTTTTTCGTTTGTAGGGTGCAACTCCGATGTGGACACTGTGGTGATTCCATCTTCGTTCCGATACGTGGGTGCCAACGCCTTCTATGGCAGCGCCTATTGCAGCGGAGTCCTCACCGACCAGTTCCATGCCATCGTCATCGGCGACTCTGTCGAGACCATCGGCGACCAGGCTTTCCTCGAAATGGGCTGGCACTCCTATACCAAACTCGGAAAGGCGGTCCGCTATATCGGCGAGCGTGCCTTTGGGCACGCGTCATCGGGCGAAGACCCTGTACACGAAAAGCATATCGAATACAGTGGCAGTGTCGAAGAATGGCTCGACTACTGGAACACTATTGTTACCAACAGTCCCGCCTCGGGCCTTGAATCATTGCTGTTCCGCGCCAGTATTTACCTGTATGGCGTCAAGCTGAACGATGCAAGCATACTTGGACGGCAACATGTCACGGCAAACTCGCTCAAATACTATGGTCTGCATTCTGCTGTTCTTGGCCCCCATGTGGTAAACGTCGACCCCAATGCCTTTGCAAACACCCGTTTCCTTGTCGCTCGCGGCACCACAGCCGGCGCCCCATGGGGTGCGAAGCACTGGGGCACGGAGATGGACTATGGCACCGGCCTCTTCTACAACGACACCTCGCGGACACTGCTCTTCGGCGGCAAGTCGACGGTGACAGCTATCGACGTGCCGGCGACGGTGCGGACTATCGGTGAGGAGGCCTTTATGGACTACGACAGCCTTCTGACGCTGACCCTCAACGAGGGGTTGGACAGCATCGGGCCGAAGGCTTTTGCCAACTGTACAGCCCTCGACACGGTGTATATCCCGCGGAGCGTGCGCGCCATCGGCGACAGTGCTTTCCTCAACGTGCGACATGTGGTGTACTACTCCGGCTTGGAGGGTGCGCCATGGGGCGCCATGTCGGCCGACACGATGGTTGACTACCATGTGACCTTCAGCAACAAATGCAGTGGCACGACCTACCGCTTAGTGTCGGCACGCAAGAGCACTTTCAGCGACGCGCAGGGGCGCACCTTCAGCGCCGAGGTAAGCGAAGGGGGCCGCCTAACGGTGGCTGACCACTGCGACGGCACGGTGACCTTGACAGCCACCCCCGACTCGGGGTACACCTTTATGTTCTGGGGCGACCACGCGGAGCAGCGCGACAGCACCAACCCGCGGACGGTGAGCATCGACTCGCTGCCGCAGGTGATGGCCGTCTTTATGAGTGACCAGGGCGGCGACTCGCTGCACTTCCCCTACCCTTGCCGCGACGGTCAAATACTGTGGTACAGCGTCACAAGCGATTCAACAGCGGAAGTGACATACGGTAGTTTGCATGCCGGCTTCGTTACAGCTTATGAAGGACTTAACGGAAATATCTATATACCGGGACGTGTGGTTTACAATGGCGTTTCTTACCGAGTGGATGGAATTTGTGGACACCTACCTCTTTATGGAGCCTTTTCATTTGCACATGCAGGCAACTGTTGGGTTGATACTGTTTTCTTGCCCAATTCAATGACATATATAAGCGATGCAGCCTTTTGCGCAATGAGTGTTTGGGGGAAGTATTTTGACTCCTTCCATGGTGTAGTCATAGGAGATTCTGTGATTTCAATCGGAAGTCTTGCATTTACGGATAACAAACATTTAGGGTATGTCAAACTCGGCAAATCTGTTAAGTATATTTGGGACAGGGCATTTTATTCCTGTGATGGACTTGACAAAGTCGTCTATAACGGGACTCTCCTTGAATGGCTTAACCAATGGAATATTATTGCATCCAATGATTCTACTCGTACTGACCCATTGGTTGTAGAATATGGTGCAGGTGAAGGCTCTCAAAGTCTATTTTTCCCTGGAACCAGCCAATTTATAAACATTAACGCTGCCCACACTTATCTCTATCTCCCAAACGAATGGAACAATGGTTATTATAAAGTACGTGACATAGTTATACCCGAAGAGATTACCTCTATTCAAAACCACATTAAGCACTATGGACACACATTGATTTCTGTAGTTGCCCCCCAATCCGTAGCAAACATTGACTCCAACGCATTTGCAAATGTTCGCAACCTTGTGACGCTCGGCACCACTGCCGGTGCCCCGTGGGGCGCCAAGCGGTGGGGCACCGACTGGGATCCCTCGACGGGCTTGTTCTATAACAATAGCAGCCGCACACTGCTCTTCGGCGGCAAGTCGACGGTGACAGCTATCGACGTGCCCACCACCGTCCGCACTATCGGCGAGGAGGCCTTTATGGGCTACGACGGCCTGCTGACACTGACCCTCAACGACAGCCTCGACAGCATAGGTCCCCGCGCCTTCGCCGACTGCCGGGCAGTGGACACTGTCTTCATTCCCGACAGCGTGAGCTTTATCGGCGAGGACGCCTTCCGCGACGTGAACTACATATACTACCACGGCAATGCCACCGGCGCCCCATGGGGCGCGCTGCGCATGAACGACGGCGAACAGGCCATCGTCTCGGCCGTGGTCGACAGCACGCTGGGCTATGTCACCGGCTTGGGCCTCTACGAGGTTGGCGCCACGGTGACCGTCCGCGCCTACCCGACCGACAGCGCCTACTTCGTGATGTGGGACGACAGCGTCACCACCAACCCCCGCAGCATCACCCTGATGCAGAACGTCACCCTGCAGCCGGTGTTCGCCCTGCTCCCCTACTATGCCGTGCATTGCGACAGCACCATGGGCTACATCGAGGGCGGCAACTGCCGTATACCGAAGAACACCTATTTCGAAGTTCTGGCGGTGCCTTACGACGACTACTACTTCCTCTATTGGCAGAATGGCAACGATACTCTCTATCCGATACAACGAAATCCGATGGGGTTCTATTGGCGAGACATGGCTACCGGCGAAGGCTCCGTTATTGCTGACAAGAGCTATACCGCCCATTTTGCGCTGAAGCCCCTACTCACCGTCGCCTGCGACAGCACGCAGGGCATCGTGGACGGTGGCGGACGCTACGCCCCCGGCGCCACGGCCACCATCACCGCCACAGGCCTTGAACCCTACGTCTTCGACCGCTGGAGCGACGGCAACACCGACAACCCGCGCACGGTCACTATGGGCCAGGGCGACACCACCTTCACGGCCCTCTTCGTCCATGGCCTCCATGTAGCCACCCCGCACGACACCGCCATCGGCACCGTTGACGGCGGCGGCTGGTACCTCTACGGTCGAAGCGCCACCCTTACGGCCACGGCGGCCGAGGGCTGGCACTTCGTGCGGTGGAGCGACGGCGTAGTCACCAACCCACGCACCTTCACCGTGATGCAGGACACCACCTTCACGGCCTACTTCATGGAGGACAACCCCAGACTGCTGCACTGCACCTTCGAGCATCCGCTCGATGCCGAACGCTGGACACTGCTCAACAACAGCTCGCTGGAGAACACCTGGGCCGTAGGCGCATTAGACTCCACGGCCGGCCACGCCCTCTTTGTAAGCAACGACGGCGGCGCCACCAACACCTACACGCTGACGCAGGCGACCTCGATATTTACCTACACCACGCTGACCCTCGACACCGGCGTGTACAAATGCCTCTTCGACTGGCGCTGCAGCGGCGATGGCAGCAACGACTATCTGCGGGCCGCCCTGCTGCCCGAGAGCATTGCCATCGCGGCAGGTACCAGCGCCTCGGGCTGGACCTCGTACTCGCTGCCCTCGGGCGCCATATCCCTCGACGGGGGTAAGAAGAACCTTTCGAACGGCGAGTGGCGGACGCAATCGGCCGTGGCCCATATCACCACGCCGGGCCGCTACCGCATAGTATTCTACTGGCGCAACAATGCCAGCGACGGAACACAGCCTCCCGCGGCAGTCGACAACGTAATCTTCACCGACAACCTGAACATGGTGGTCGACGCCAAGAGCAACAACAGCGACTGGGGCTATGTGACCGGCGGGGGCGACTACTATTATGGCGACACCGCCACCCTGGTGGCCCACGCCTACGAAGGCTTCCACTTCCTACGATGGAGCACCAACGAGACCACCGACACCCTGCTGCTGCCGGTCGACGGCGACAAGACCATCACCGCCATCTTTGTGGCCGACAGCGTGATGCAGCTTGTCGACATTGTGGGCCAGGGCAGCGTCAGCGGCACGGGGCTCTACGTCTGGGGCGACACCGCGATGCTTGTGGCCACTGCTGCCGAGGGGTGGCAGTTCGACCACTGGAGCGCCGACAGCTGGAGCACCCTCTACTTCAATGACACCCTGCGGGTGGTGCAGAACTCGACCTCAGCCACCGAGTTCACCGTCAAGGCCCACTTCGCCACTGTAGCCACCGCCAGCACTGCGTCAAACGGCCAGGTCTACGACTTCGAAACGAGCGACGACGACAGCCAGTGGGTGCTGCTGAACGTCGACCGCACCAACCGCTGGACCATCGGCGATGCCGCCGGACATCCTGGCCGCGCGATATATATCAGCGACAACGGCGGCGACAGCAACCGCTATACCAACGGCCAGGCCGCCACGATCTTCGCCTACACCTACCTGACGCTCGACAGCGGCATGTACCGTTACGACTACGACTGGCGCTGCATGGGTCACTTCAGCACCTACCCCTACGACTTCCTGAAGGTGGTGCTGCTGCCTTTGTCGGTGACCACACAGGCAGGCACCTCGACCACAGACTGGAGCTACGGCCTGGTGCCCGAGGAGGCCATAAGCCTCGACGACGGCCACGCGCTGCTGATGAGCGGCGAATGGCGCCACCAGGGCGGCGTGGTGACAGTGCCCGAGGCGGGGGTGTACAAGCTCGCCCTACGCTGGCGCAACAGTACCACCACCGGCATACAGCCCCCCGCGGCGGTCGACAACATAAGCCTTGTGCCCTACCCCTCCGTGCTCCACGACACCACGGAGGTAGAGCTGCACGACACCACCCTGGTGGTCGACACCCTCGTGCAAAGGGACACCACCACGGTGACACTCTACGAGGCTGTGCACGACACCACCTTGGTGGTCGACACCCTCGTGCTAAGGGACACCTCCACGGTGACCCTCTACGAGGCGGTACATGATACCACTTTGGTGGTCGACACCCTCGTGCTCCACGACACCACCACGGTGACCCTCTACGAGGCGGTACACGACACCATGCTGGTAGTGGATACCCTGATGCTGCACGATACCGCCACGGTGACCCTCTACGAGGCGGTGCACGACACCACGCTGGTGGTAGACACCCTGACGCTGCACGATACCACAATTGTGGCAGACTATGTGACTGTCCGCGACACCACGTGGGTCTACGACACGGTGTGGGTAGCCGACACCACGGTGCTGCACGACACGGTGACCGTGGACCGCTACTGGCGCGACACTATATATGTCAGCGACACCGTCTGGGTGCACGACACGGTGTATATTCACGATACCATACTAATTGAAAGTTCGAAGATGAGAGGTGGAAGGTGGGATGATGTGGGTTATCCGCCAGGAGAGAGACAAATCATGGTGAGAAGAAGTACGAATAGCGCCAGCGGCAAGCTGAGAAAGGAGGATGAGCAATGAAAAAGCATGTAATTATTATTTTTGCTGTTCTGCTGATGTGCGGCAATGGGTTTCTGCGCGGACAGGAATGTACGCTGACGCTAGCCGACTTGCCATACAGCGAGGACTTCGAGAGCTACGGCAGCGGCTCCAACCAGAGCATAGACCCCTGCTGGCAGAAATACACCAACAACACCACCGCCTATCCATTTCCCACAGGCAGCACATCCTCCCTTATAAACGGCAGCCGCAGCCTCTACTTCTACAGCTACAGGCCCTCCAGCGCAGTACACAAGTACTGCTATGCCGTGATGCCACCCGTCGACACCTCGCTGCCGATGAGCAGCCTGCAGGTGGACTTCATGGCCAAACGCTCCAGTTGGACCTCGTCCACCTATCAATCGTTCATCCTGGTGGGCATCGCCGACCAGATATGTCCTCTCCTGCCACACGACGAGTGGGCGGCGGGCGTAACCTGGATAGACACCATAGACCTGACCGGCGAGGCAGCCAGCTCGATCCACGAGGTGGTGGTGCCCTTCGACAGCTACAGCGGCTCGGGGCGCCATGTGGTGTTCTACTCGCCGGTGCCGGAACTCACAGGCAGCAACACCTATGCATATAACGATATCTACCTCGACGACATCACCCTGCGCTTGATTCCCAGCTGCCCCAGGCCAAGCCTGACCCTCTCGGCCACAGCCGAAGGAACGATGCAACTCACGATAGTCGACAGCGCCCATGTGGGCAACTACGAGGTGACCCTCACGCCTGACGGTGGCACGGCGACCGTCGTCACCACCGCCGACAGCACGGTCACATTCACCGGCCTGGCGCCCATGACCCACTACAGCGTGAGCGTGACGGTCGTCTGCGGCGACGGCACCGCCACCATACCCGTCAGCACCGACTTCGACATGCCCTTTATCATGAGCGACAGCATAGCCTTCGACTTCGAGGACAGCAACGACGACAGCTACTGGGCTCTGCTCGACGGCGGCCGCACCAACCGCTGGGCCATAGGCACCGGTGCCGGCGACAGCCGCGCCATGTACATAAGCAATGACGGCGGCACCTCGAACGCCTACACGCTGACCAACGGCAGCGCGGTATACGCCTACACCGTGCTGCAGATAGACAGCGGCCTGTACAGCTACAGCTACGACTGGCGCTGCAACGGCGAGAAGCTGTCGTCGAACGTACCCTATGACTATATGCAGGTGGCCCTGCTGCCTGCCGACGCCACGCTGACGGCAGGCGCGAATGTACCCAGCGGCTGGTACTACGGCTCGCTGCCATACGACGCTCTGTCGCTCAACGGAGGCTACCCCCTGCTGCTGAACGCCGAATGGCAGCACAAAGAGGGCAAGGTGGAGGTGCCGGGAGGCATGTACAAGCTGGCCGTCTACTGGCGCAACAGTACCACCACCGGCATACAGCCCCCCGCGGCGGTCGACAACATAAGCCTGCAGCGCTTCACACAGTTGACGCTGCAAGACACCCTCTACACCGAGGTACACGACAGCACCTTCCGCACCGACACCCTCACGCTGCACGACACGCTGTACACCACCGAGTACTACCCAGTACACGACAGCATCTTCCGCACCGACACCCTGACGGTGGACGACACGGTATACGTGACCGAGTACTACGCCGTGCACGACAGCACCTATCGTACCGACACCCTGACGGTGAACGACACCGTGTACGTGACCGAATACTACGCCGTGCATGACAGCACCTATCGCACCGACACCCTGACGCTGCACGACACAGTGTGGGTGACCGAGCTGATACTGGTACACGACACCACCTACCGCACCGACACCCTGACGGTGACCGACACGCTGCACCTCACGGAGTACCTCTACCAGCACGACACGCTACATTACAGCGTGACCGTGGTGCTGCACGACACACTGTGGATTACCGACACCATGATTGTAGACCATTGGCTGCACGACACCCTACACAACACGGTGACGGTGGTGGTTCACGACACGATACATATTACCGACACAATCTATACCGAGGGCGTCGCCGATGTTACGGCGCGTGAGGTGAAGATTGCCGTCGTTGACGGTAACATCGTGGTGGAGAGTTCCGACGGCAGTGCGCTGCCTGCCGTGCGGGTCTATGATGCCGTGGGACGCCGTATAGCCGCCACGGCTGACAACAAAGGCGCTGTCTGCCGCATTGAGGTTCCCACCTCGGGCGTCTACCTCGTGAAAGTCGGCACCGCCCCCGCCCGTCGTGTGGTGGTGATCAGGTAGATAAGCGGCGGCGCTTTAAACAATGGCCTTTTGATAACTTTTCCGCCATACGGGGCTCCGTGTGGCGGAATTGCTGTATTTTTGCAAATTGTTAGTGA
>JAFXUY010000026.1 GCA_017524785.1 Bacteroidales bacterium
GAGCTTCAGCTATGCCGGCGAGCGTATCGCCATGATGGTGGTCAGCCCCAAGCTGTTCAACATGGAGTGCCCTGACCTCTCGCGCTACTATAGCCAGACGCAGCTGGGTCGTGCCCTCATCTTCGGCACCCTCTACTGCCTCAGCTCCGGCACCGCCCACAGCGTGCAGTATGCCATGGCCGCCATGCTCAAGGGGGCCAACGATGGCACCTTCAACTTCGTGAAGGACATCAAGGAATACGGCGAGAAGGCCGGCATAATGAAGAAGATGTTTGCCGACAACGGCTTCTACATTGTCTACGACAAGGACATGGGCGAGGACATCGGCGACGGATTCTATTTCACATTCTGCTACCCCGGCTACGATGGCGTCGACCTGCTCAACGAGCTTATCCGCTACGGCATCAGCGCCATTGCCCTCGACATCACGGGTAGCCACAAACAGGGCATTCGCGCCTGTGTGGCCCTGGTGCTTCGCGACCAGTTCCCCGACCTCAAGGCTCGCCTCGAGGCTTTCCACAAGGACCATCCTGTGAAGTGAGGTAAGGGTTAAGAATTAAGAGTTAAGAGTTTGGGGCGGGCGCATCTTTGATGTGTCCGCCCTTTTTATATCAGCAACAGCAGCTGTGCCAGCAGGAAACCTACGTAGGTGCCTACGGCATAGCCGAACAGTCCTACTGCTATGCCGGGGCCTATGATGGCTTTGTTCTTCACCGCTCCGGCCACCACGGGCACGAAAGGCGGCGAGCAGATGAGCGAGATGCTTGAGGCAAGTGTTGTGTCGGTGTCGATGCGGAAAAGGGCGCTCAGCAGCACGTGCATCAGCAGTGAGCCCAGGGTGGCTATGGTGATAAAGAGGAAAATGTGTGGGTCGATGTTGCCGAGGGTGCCGGTGGTGACCTGCGAGGCCACGGCGATGGAGAAGACGAGTATGAGGTAGGTGCCGGCCTCGAAGGTGCGCTCCATGGTGCGCACACGCTTGAAGGTGGAGGCTATGATTGCCAGGGTGCTGATGGCTAGGATGAAGATGGTTTGGAACATGCGCTTCGGGCACAGCAGGGCTATGCCTGCTCCCACGGCTATGATGATGATTGTAAGCACCAGGGCTTGCGCAAGGTTGCGCAGGTTGTCTTTGCGGAACAGGCCGTAGAAGAGCTCGTGGTCGTGGCTCTTTATATCGATGCTTCCTTCGGTCGCCACCTTGTCCTTTGGAAAGTCGGGCAGCACGAGGCGCAGCACCCGCTTGCCGAAGATGATGACGAAGAAGAGGTAGACGGCGCTGAGCAGGGTGCTGTAGGCCGAGGTGATGATGTATGTGGTGTCGTCGACACCCAGGGCCACCTTGATAGAGGCGAGGTTGGCGTTGCCGCCGGTGTATAGTCCGGTAAGCATGCCGCCGATATTGGCGAAGGTTGCCTTGTCGTCGCCAGCGCAGACGAGGAAGCCTACAGTGACGGCCAGGCAGCATCCGAGGATGCCGAGCAGGGTGGACTTGATGAAGGCCGGTGCCAGCTTGGTCCACGACCGTATGTCGGACGAAAAAAGCAGCAGCGGTATGGCGAATGGGATGGTGTAGGTGGCTATGTCGGTCTGCACCTTGTGCACCTCGGTTGTGTCGGGTATCAAGCCCGTGAGGCCCAGCACGCAGCCTATGACGTAGGCTATGATGATGGTGCCCGCCTTGTTGAGCAGCGGGAATCGCCACGTGAGCCACATTATCAGCAGCGGCGTGAAGAGGCAGACGGCGATGATGATGAGTTCCATGGCAGCGATGCTATTGGCAGGTGTTATCGGTGCATAGACGCTGTGCGTCGGGAGCGAACTTCAGTATGGTTTGTGCGGCGTCGTTGCTCACAATGCTGTCTGCTTTGCCAAGCGAAGTGAATATTTCTACAATGTTGGCTTGGCTCCAGTTGAGTCGGTCGCAAAGGCAGGCGGTGTCTATCAGACTAGTGGTATTGGCATACATTGAGGCTAATTTGCCGGAAACTATGACTGTTGTGCTGCTGTCGGAGTGGCTGGCGTAGAGTGCTACAGCTGCACGGCATCCGCCACAGGAAGCCGCAGGTACGATGATAAAGCGGTGCGGTGCTTCTGGAATGCAGAGATTCATTTCGTCGGCATACCAAGCGAACACGTCGGCATCGGTAGTCTGTGGCGTATGGTGGCAGGCGACAATCGTCAGTGCGCTAATCAAAGAGATACAAGTCTGCTTCAGGTTCATTGTATTTGCTTATCAGCACTCCTTCAGGAGTGATATGTAGTGTCGGGATATAGTCGTGGAAAAACACTTCATAGCGTTTGCGTAGGTTGCTGTCGGCAACAATCAGCACCCAGGGACGGTGCTCATCGAGTGTCATTCCGTCGCTCGATGTTTCGCGTGGCAGCACAAGGATGCGGTAGTATAACTTGCGGTAGTTGTCGTAATATAGGTTGCTGAAAAGGGTGTTCGACTCGTAGAAGTTTAGCGACTCCGATGATTTGTGCGACTGTTCGATGCTGAACGGCATTGGTTTGCCGTACATACGTGAGGTGAGCCGGTGCTCGCCCAGCAACTGACCGTCCATACGGTATACCGCCACCGACGGAGCAAGCAGCGTGTGCAGTACAAATACCGAGTCGTCGGGGTTGAATATAAAGCGTGCGTCGCGGCCTATATGCACGTCGGCAGGTTGGTCGGCAGGCAGGCTGCCGAAAAAGAACATGGCATCGAAGCCGTTTGAGATGTCCCAACAGCAAATGCATGGACTGTCTGGCTGTTCGTATAATCTGTCGTGGAATATCTCCTCGGATAACAGACCTGTATACAATGTTTCGCCAATGGCGACCATACCGCCCGACGCCGCATTGGCCATTGCTATGAAAGTCTCGCTGCGATAGGAGGCTTTAGGTGCGTCTAATTGCAGGCTGTCACCGATAAACAAGCTGTATTCCCATCTGTTCTGGCCTGCCGAGGCGGCAATAGTGTATACGGTGGTGTCGTCGCAGCAATAGCCCATGATTCGGTAGCCTTGCGGAAGGGTGACAGGAGGGGTCTTCGCTGGAGGGATGGCGTGGTGCTCGGCGACGAGGAAACGGTCAGGCTCATACCGTTGCACACCGTTGCAGGCGGTGAGCGTGATTGCAATCAGCAATGGTATGAGCCTGCGTATCATGGCTATTGTTGGTTGAGCCAGTCGTCGATGTGGCCGAAGACGATGTCGCCACGGGCCACGAAACTCTCCACGGTGGCGAAGGCCACGTGGGGGGTGAGGAGGCAGTTGGGGACCGACAGCAGCGGGTGGTCGAGGGGCAGGGGAGGCTCCTGCTCGAAGACGTCGAAGGCGGCGCCGGCGATGCGGCCCTCGCGGAGAGCGGCGGCCACGGCGGCAATGTCGCACACGGGGCCGCGGGCGGTGTTGATAAGCAAGGCGGTGTCCTGCATCAGGGCCAGCTCGCGCTCGCCGATTAGGCCGCGGGTCTCGGCGGTGAGGGGCGTGTGGAGGGTTACGATGTCGCTCTGGCGGAGCAGGTCGTCCAGCGGCATATATTCAACGCCGAGGGCTGCGACCTCGGGCCTGTGGGTGCGGCTGTAGGCTATGACATTGGCGCCGAAGGCCAGCAGGAGGCGTATTGTGGCGGTGCCTATGGCACCGGTACCCACCACGCCGACGGTCTTGCCGCGCAGCTCGCGGCCCAGGAAGGTGCCGCGCCCCTTGCCCTGGCGGATGACACCGTCCATGGTGGTGACGCCGCGCAGCAGGTCGAGCATCATGCCGACGGCCAGCTCGCTCACGGCGGTGGTGCTGTAGCCTGCGGCATTCTGCACCGTGATGTTGTGTGCTTTGCAGTATTCGAGGTCTATGTGGTCCAGTCCGGTGAAGCCCACGCTGAGGTACTTGAGGATGGGACAGTGGCTGAGTACCGAGGCTGGCAGCTTGATGTTGCTGATGACCACCACCTCGGCATCGTGCATACGCTCAATGAGCGTGGCCTCGTCTTCGCGGCGGTCCATATAATAGGTGAACTCATGCCCCATCGAGGCATAGTGCCGTTGCTGGGCTATAAGGAATATCTCGGGCAAGCCGAGGGATTCAACACATACGATTTTCATATCAATGTCCTTTCTTTTTTACGCTAAAGCCGAAGCCGCCCAGCTTCTCACCTAGGCCGTAGTATTTGCCGTGGCTGTAGGCCAGTGGACCGGCATGGTTGAGTTGGAACTGGCCGGTGCTTTTGTCGATGAGTGCATCTTCGGCGTCGACGGCAATGACGTTGGCCATGAACATGTCGTGCGAGCCTAGGTGGCGTACCTCGAACACGCGGCATTCGATGTTGAGCGGGCTTTCCTTTATGAGCGGGGCTTTGACTAGCTGTGCCTCTTCGGGGTGCAGGCCCATCTCGCGGAACTTGTTGTAGTCGCGCCCGGAGCGTACGCCGCACCAGTCGGTCTGGCGTGCCAGCGCCTCGGTGGTGAGGTTGATGACGAACTCGCCAGTGCGCGAGATAAGTTCATGACTGTGGCGTTCGGGGCGCACGCTGATATAGCACATGGGCGGGTCGCTGCAGAGCGTACCCGTCCATGCTACGGTGATAATGTTATAGTTCTCGGGGCTGTCGCCGCAGCTCACCATGACGGCGGGCAGCGGGTAGATCATCGTCCCGGGTTTGAAAGACACTTTCATGGTTGGCAGGCAATCAACCCTCTTTGAGCTTCTTCTCGAGCTCGTCGATCATGGCGCGCATGTGACGGTCGGTCTGGCGAAGGTTGTCGATGGTCTTGCAGGCGTGGAGCACGGTGGCGTGGTCTTTGTTGCCGCATTGCATACCGATGACGGCGAGGCTCGACTTGGTGATTTTCTTGGCAAAGTACATGCTCAGCTGGCGTGCCTGCACAATCTCGCGTTTGCGCGAGGTGTTCTGGATGGTCTCGACAGGCAGCTGCAGGTAGTCGCACACCACTTTCTGTATGTAGTCGATGGTGATTTCGCGGGCGCTGCTCTGCACATACTTGTCGATCATCTGCTTGGTGAGCTCGAGAGTGATCTGCTTGTGGTTGAGCGAACTCTGTGCCATGAGCGAGATGAGGGCGCCTTCCAGTTCGCGTACGTTGGTGTTGATGTTGTAGGCAATGTATTCCACCACCTCGTCGCTCATCTCGATGCCGTCGTTCTGCAGCTTCTGGCGCAGGATACGTTTGCGGGTTTCCACGTCGGGAGCCTGAAGGTCGGCGTTGAGACCCCATTTCAGTCGGCTGATGAGACGAGGTTCGAGGCCTTGAAGTTCGCCGGGCGCCTTGTCGCTGGTGATTATAATCTGGCAGTTGCGCTGGTGCAGGTGGTTGAAGATATGGAAGAATGCTTCCTGGGTCTTCTGGCCTTTGCCCGACCAGAACTGGATGTCGTCGATAATCAGTACGTCGATTTGCTCGTAAAAGCGGATGAAATCGTTGGTAGTGCCGTCGCGTCCGGCCTGTGCGTACTGGGCCATGAACTGCTCGCTGGTGACGTAGAGGACGACCTTGTCGGGGTGCATCTCCTTGGTCTTTAGGCCTATGGCGTTGGCCAAGTGGGTCTTGCCGAGGCCTACGTTGCTATGCAGAAGCAGGGGGTTGAACGAGGTCTGACCAGGTTTCTCGGCCACGGCATATCCGGCCGAACGGGCCAGGCGGTTGCAGTCGCCTTCGACGAAGTTCTCGAGGGTGTAGTTGGGCGAGAGCTGCGAGTTGATGCGCTGCTTGTTGAGACCCGGCAGAATGAATGGGTCGGGAATCGCGCGCGTGTTCTCTTTATTAATATTTATGGGTATGTCGGTAAGCGGGTTGCGCACGGCGTTGCGGGCCTGTGAGGGCAGTGTGGTGGCAATGGGGCTGCCGGGTATGGTCTGGTCGACCATAACGCTGTATTTGAGCATGCCCGAAGGACCGAGCTGCATGCGGATTACGCGACGCAGGAGGTCTATATAATGTGTGTCGAGCCATTCGTAGAAGAAGTGGCTTGGCACTTGTACAATAAGCGTTGTGCCATCGAGTTGCAACGGTACGATGGGTATGAACCAGGTCTCGTAAGAGCTGCGGTTTTCGGGGCCGAGGGTGTCCTTTATCACTTCGAGGCAATTTGCCCACACTTTCTTGTAGTCTTCCACAATCATGTTGTTTTTTCTGTTCACGTTTATCAATCACTTACGAACACAGTGTGTCGTTTTCTCTGCTTGCAAAGGTCTACCTTTTTTTGTGCACAGAAAGTAAAAAAAAAATTTGCTCTATATAACTTTTTTGCTTAAAGAACACCCCGGCTTTTTCGACCTGTTTCGAGCCTCTATTCGAATAACTCACTAATTTTCAATTTTGGCTCCGAAAATTTAACTTTTCACCAAGGCTTTTAATATACGAAATTTTACCCAATGTTTGAAATTTTTTTTCAAAAAATGCACCTCGTGACGGTGAATATGTTGATAAGTCGGCAGGGGTTTGAGGATTAATGCCTTGTGTGTTGAAAAGAGTTTTATGTGCCTGTTTTATAATTTGTTTTGGCAAATGTTTGAAAATCAAATCAGCCTTTTGGGGAGGGTTCCCATAAGTGTTTGTTTTCGTGATTTGTGGTCGATGAGGGTGCATAACTTGGTTGATAAGTGTTGTCCCCAAAGGCACTTTTTTCCTTTTGAAAAAATGCATCCGCGGTCGGATGTCGGTCGCGCGCCGATGGGAAGGGGATGGGGTGCTCTGTTCTTCAGTTGTTCTTCGGTGTTTCTTCGGTGTTTCTTCGGTCATTCACCGAAGAAACACCGAAGAAATACCGAAGAAATGGGCTTGTTGGAGGCAACCTTACCCCTGGCTGGAGGAAACTTTTTTTGGCCGTTTCGGAAAAAGTTCGTATCTTTGCATTTTGTTTAATAGAATAAATATAAAATAAAATACACATTATGAGATACGATTTGATTGTCGTCGGCAGTGGCCCGGGAGGCTATGTGGCTGCCGTGAAAGGTGCCCAGCTGGGCCTGAAGACCGCTGTTGTAGAGCGCGAGAACCTTGGAGGCATCTGCCTCAACTGGGGCTGCATTCCCACCAAGGCCCTGATGAAGAGCGCCCAGGCGTTCAACTATGCCAAGCATGCCGCCAACTATGGCGTGAAGGCCGAGAGCGTTGAGGCCGACCTCAACGCCATGGTCGACCGCTCGCGTGGTGTGGCCGCCACAATGAACAAGGGCGTCGAGTTCCTGCTCAAGAAGGCCGGCGTCGAGGTGATTATGGGCACTGCCAAGGTGATGCCCGGAAACAAGGTGAGCGTGGACGGCACCGAGTATGAGGCCGACCATATCATCATCGCCACGGGCGCCCGCTCGAAGGTGATGCCCGCCATGCCGCAGGACGGCAAGCATATCATCGGCTACCGCGAGGCAATGACCCTGCGCACGCAGCCCCAGCGCATGCTGGTGTGCGGCAGCGGTGCCATAGGCTCGGAGTTCGCCTATTTCTACCAGAGCATCGGCACGCAGGTGACACTGGTCGAGTTTATGCCGCAGATACTGCCCAACGAGGACGAAGAGGTGGCCGCGCAGATGAGCCGCAGCTTCCGCAAGATGGGCATGAAGGTGATGCCTAGTTGCTCGGTCGAGAAAGTGGACATCGAGGGCGATGTGTGCCATGTCACCGTGAAAGACATTAAGAAGAATACTGAAACCGTCATCGACGTCGACGTTGTACTCTCGGCCGTTGGCGTTGTAACCAACCTCGAGAACCTTGGCCTCGAAGAGACTGGCATCAAGTACGAGCGTGGCAAGATAGAGGTCGACGACTACTATCGCACCAATGTGCCCGGCTACTATGCCATCGGCGACGTGGTGCATGGCCCCGCCCTGGCGCACGTGGCGTCGAAGGAGGCCATCTGCTGCGTAGAGCATATCGTCAAAGGCGAGGCTGTGAAGGTGAACTACCAGAATGTGCCCGGCTGCACCTACACCACTCCCGAGGTGGCCAGCGTGGGCCTCACCGAGAAGAAAGCCGTCGATGCCGGTCACGAGGTGAAGATTGGCAAGTTCTTCTTCAAAGCCAGCGGCAAGGCCACAGCAGCCGGCAACACCGACGGTTTCGTCAAGGTGGTTGTCGATGCCAAGAGCGACGAGATACTGGGTTGCCACATGTGTGGCGACAATGTCACCGAGATGATTGCCGAGATTGTGGCGGCCCGGGAACAGGGCCTCACGGCGCGTCAGGTGGCACAGGCCATCCACCCGCACCCCACGATGAGCGAGGCGGTGATGGAGGCCCTCGAGGCCGCCCACGGCGAGGCTATACATGGATAAATAAACTAAACAGACTATGAATATCTTTTCCTACAAACGAGTGAAGGTTACCGAAGGCCTTTACATCAAACAGTCGAAGCACTTCTTCTACACCGACTTCGGTGTGCGCGACGGTGGTACGGGCCAGTATGGCGGCCGCCGCTATGTCTGCGAAGGAGTCCCTGGCACAGGCTATATCGAGCGCGAAAGCGAGAGCCACAGCTACCACGAGTTTGTGCGTAAACAGATTTCCAAGCAGAAACCAAAATACTGGCGTCTGCTGCTTGGGCTGGAGCCAAGTTATGCCAAGGAGTTGGAACGTGCCCGCGTGGCCCTTGCCAATGCCGACGACCCGCTGAAGCGTCGCATCCTCGATTGCTACGTCAATGCCCTTGGCGTCGGCCGCACCGAGGAACGCCTCGAGCGTGTGGTGCGTGGCATCAAAGACAAGATTGGCCATAAGAGCAACAAGTTCCTGGTGAGTGTGATGAGTCACTATAAGGGCAAGATAAGCCAGCTGGGACACGACATGCGCTCGGTCGAGCTTGATGTCAAGGACCTCTGCACGCCGGAGCAGTATGAGAAATACTGTGCCATGGTAGAGTGTTTCACCAAAGTGGCAGGCTGCCGCCGTGTGTGGCACCTCAACGAGGACGCTCGCGAGAAGTATCTGCAGGTCTATTTCGACCTTGGCATCTTCGATTTCATCCGTAGCGACCATTTCATTCCTATTTTGCGCGACTCGCACGGTGTACACTACTACCTGTTGCCCACGCACATGATTATAGCCCGCAGCACCGTAGACTTTGACGTTGTGCCTCTCAAGAATCTCACCATCGTGTGCCAGGAGCTGGCCATTGAGGAGACCGTTGAGGTTGTCAGCAGCCGTCTGGGCGATGCCGCCAGCATGATTAAGATACCTGAATACAACCTGACGTGGTACTTTAACCATGTACGCCCCATCATGCATTTCGTTGGAGCTTACGATGAATTGAGAGAAAGCTTATGAGTAAGAAGCAGCGCCATACCTATCGGTTCAATCCTCACACCCTGCGCTACGAAAAGGTCTTCGTTTCGCTCAAGGAACGTGTCCGCCGCATCAGCTTCAATGTGCTGTTTGGCGTGGTGCTAGGTGTTGTGATTGTGATAGTGGGCCTGCAGTTTATGGATTCGCCCAAAGAACGCGCCATGAAGCGCGAGTTGGCACAGTATCGACGGCAGACACGTCTGCTGGGCGACCGTGTCAACCGCGCCGAGAAGGTGCTTGTCGACCTGGAGGAGCGCGACGACGTGCTCTACCGCACCATCTTCGAGAGCGAGCCTGTGAGCGCCGACGTGCGTCACAGCGGTATCGGCGGCGTGGAACGCTATGCCGAGTTCGACGAGATGGAGAGTGGCGAGTTGCTGAAAAGCACAACCATGAAGGTCGACGACATCACCAAGCGGCTATATGTCGAATCAAAGTCGCTCGACGAGCTCTACGAAATGGCACGCACCAAGAGCGTGCGCATGGCATCGATGCCGGCCATCATGCCTGTTGCCAAAGACAAGTGCAAAGTGGTCAGTGGCTTCGGTATGCGTTTCCACCCCATACTCAAATACCGCCGTCTGCATTCGGGAATAGACCTCACGGCCCGTCAGGGCACACCTGTCTATGCTACCGGCGATGCTGTGGTTCGTGTGGCAGGTCGCAATCCGCAGGGACTTGGCGGCTATGGTGTGGTAGCTGTGCTCGACCACGGTTTCGGGTTCCAAACCCTTTATGCCCACATGGCCACCGTCAAGGTGCGTGTAGGACAGCATGTGAAACGTGGCGAACTTATCGGCACCGTGGGTAGCACCGGCATGTCGAGCGGTGCTCATCTGCACTACGAGGTCATTCAGAACGGCAAGAAAGTGGACCCGGTGTATTATTTCTACAACGACTTGACACCAGAGGAGTATGAAGAGGTGCTCGACTTGGCGCGTCAGGAGAATCAAAGCATGAGCTAGTAATAGGTGGTTGGTGGACTATGGAGGTAAGAATTGACGATAATGCTGGCTACTGTTTCGGTGTGGTGAAAGCCATTGGCGCTGCCGAAGAGGAACTGTCGCGCAGCGGCAGCCTCTACTGTTTGGGCGACATAGTGCACAACAGCGCCGAAGTGGAACGTCTGCGCCGCAAGGGCTTGAAGGTGATTGACCACAGTGACATGGAACACTTGGCGGGCAATACGGTGCTGATACGTGCCCACGGCGAGCCCCCGTCGACCTATGCTGCCGCTGCCCGTCGCGACATTCACCTTATAGATGCCACATGCCCCATTGTACTTACCCTGCAGCGTCGCATTCGTCAGGGATATGAAGAAATGAAGGCAGTAGACGGACAGGTGGTTATTTTCGGCAAGCCCGGTCACGCCGAAGTGACAGGCCTTAATGGCCAGACCGACGGCAAGGCCATCATTGTCAGCCATCCTACCGAACTTGCCGCCATCGACTTCCACCGCCCTATACGTCTATACTCGCAGACAACCAAGAGCCGCGAGGACTACCGTCGCCTGATTGCCAATATCGAGAGTTGTCACCCCGCCGATTTTGTGGCCTACGACACCATATGCAACCAGGTGGCTCATCGTGCACAGCAATTGGAAACCTTTGCCCAATCGGTCGATGTGTTGCTGTTTGTTGCCGGCGAGGGTAGCAGCAATGGCCACTACCTATACGAATACTGCCGCAAAATACAGCCGCATACATACTTGATAGGCAGTGCAGCCGAGGTGCGTGCCAAGTGGATAGCCGGTGCTGCGAAGGTCGGCATCAGCGGTGCCACGTCGACGCCGCGTTGGCTGATGGAAGAGGTGGTGGAACAGCTAATGGTTATGAGCAAATAGTTTAGAGTGATGACGCTGGACAGATTGATACTTAATAATTTCAAGAACTACCGCGAAGCCGATGTACAGCTCTGCAGCAATGTGAATTGCTTTGTGGGCAACAACGGCGCCGGCAAGACCAACCTGCTCGATGCTGTCTATTACCTCTCGTTCTGCAAGAGCTACTTCAATCCTGTCGACATACAGAACATACTTGTCGGAGAAGATTATTTTGCCATACACGGCCATTACGGCGACGACATGGCTTCGTGTTTACTGCGTCGCGGACAGGGTAAGCAGATGCGTTGGAACAAGAAGGTCTGCAAAACGCTGGCCGAACATATAGGCCGTCTGCCGTTGGTCATGGTGTCGCCTGGCGACCAGAACCTCATAACCGGTGGCAGCGAAGGCCGACGCAAGTTTGTCGACGGTATATTGTCGCAGACAGACCATGTATATCTCGACCATCTGCTCCAATACACCAAGGCCCTCGAACAACGCAACCGCCTGCTAAAGCAAATGTGGGAAGACCGTCTGTGGGACGAGGGAATTGTAGGGGTGTGGGACGAGCAACTCTGCCGTCATGGCGAGCCTCTGCTCGACGCCCGACGTCGCTTCATTGATGATTTTCGTCCGCTCTTTGCCGAGTACTACCATTGGATTGCCGGAAGTTACGAACCTGGAAGCATCGTCTATCTCACCGACCCGCGGCCTCTCGACCAACAGATTGCCGAGAGTCGTCAGGCCGACAAATACTCGCAGTATACCAATGCCGGTCCGCACAAGGATGACCTACAGTTTATGCTGGGAGGCGAAATGACCGTCAAGCGCTTTGGCTCGCAGGGACAGCAGAAGAGCTTTGCCTTGGCACTGAAGCTTGCGCAGTTCCAGTACCTTGAGAATCATTGCGGTCAAAAGCCAATTCTGCTCCTTGACGACATATTTGACAAACTGGACATGGATCGGGTGCGACAGCTGATAGCCCTCGTCGGCAGCGACCGTTTTGGCCAGGTGCTCCTCACCGACACCCAGCCTGGACGGGTTCAGGCAATCTTCGACACTCTGCCAAACCTCGACCATAAGATATTTACCGTTGCACAAGGCAATCTGACACTTAACGCCTAACAGAATATGCAGCCCGACCGTCCACTCAACTATTATATGCAGAAGCTTTTCCATCAGCTCGATATGGGAGAGTTTGCTTCAGAGATGGAGGTGCAGAAGGCCTATCGCTACTTGGCGGGCGACCTGATTTACAAGCTCACCACCCTCTGTTCCTATCGCGACGGCACGCTACGGCTTCGCTTCGCCGCCGCTGCGTTGAGGCAGGAGATGACATGGCGTCGTGAGACCCTGCGTCAGCGGATGAACGATGAGTTGAAGGGCAATGTGATTAAAAAGATAGTGATACTATGAAAAAACTATGGCAGGCTCTGATGTTGGTGCGTAGGTGCGACCCTTGGTCGTTCCGCCGTAAGGCGCTCTATGTGCTTCTGCAGAGTGTGCTGCCGCTGGTCAACCTCTATATTCTCAAACTCCTTGTCGACAGCGTCGAGGTTGGGGTGCGCGGCATGGGTAATCCGAATGATGTGATACCCTATCTGGTGGCAATGGTTGCCGTGTTTCTCCTCAACCGCATCGTATCGGCCCTCAACAGCATCAACAACGACGTGCTGGGACAGCGGCTGGTTGACTATTTGAGCGACATCATGCAGCGTCAGGCCGCCCGGCTCGACATGGCATATTACGACAATCCCGACTTCCACGACTCGTTGCACCGTGCCCAACAGGAAGCGTCATTCCGCCCTATACAGATAATGAACAACTTTATGGCCTTGTTCGGCGCCGTTGTGTCGGTGGCTGGCGTGGTGGCCATGCTAACCGCCGCCTCGTGGTGGGTCATAGCGGTCATGGTTGTGGCAGTTCTGCCTGGCTTTGCAGTCAGGCTGTACAAAGCCCGGTGCATATATAATTTCCGTCGCGACAATACACAACTCTACCGTCAGACAGCCTACTATTCGGCCCTTCTTTCCGCACGCGACTATGCCAAGGAAATGCGTGCTTTCAACCTCACAGCATTCTTCCGCCAGCGCTTTGTAGGCAGCCGCAGCCGCTTGGTGCAGCAACTGTTGCGCATCTCGCGCCGTTTGGGAACATTGGATGTGCTGTGCAGTGTCGTCGAGGCGGCAGCAATGTTTGCCGTGGTGTGGCTCTTGGTTACCCGTGCCTTTGCAGCAGCAATAACCATTGGTAGTTTCGTGATGCTTTTCGAGGCTTTCCGTCGAGGTCAAAGCTACCTCACCGCACTTGTTTCTTCCATATCGGCACTCTACGACAACCGCCTTTTTGTAGGCAACCTTTTCGACTTCCTCGACTTCCAGCCACAAATAGTTTCGCCCACTGCTCCTGTACCTATGCCCGAGAAGATAGAGTGCGTAGAGTTCCGCGATATAACTTTCCGCTATCCAGATATGGATCGCGATGTTCTCAACCACTATAGCCTCACCGCCAGGGTGGGGGAGGTGACCCGCATCGAGGGCGAGAATGGCTATGGCAAGTCGACTCTTGTCAAGCTCCTTCTTCGCCTCTACGACCCTATGCAGGGAACTGTGCTAATAAATGGTATTGATATACGGCTTTTCGATTTGGCCGAATTGCGTTCCAAGGTTGGCGTGCTTTTCCAAGACTTTGTACGCTATAACCTCACCGTTGCCGAAAATATTGGGTTCTCGCACACCGACGGCGCTATCCAATCGGCCCGTATGGCCAAAGCCGATACTTTTATCGAGCGTCTGCCCCGAGGCTACGACAACATGCTGGGCCGTGTCTTTGATGGTGGCGCCGAATTGAGCATGGGGCAGTGGCAGCGCGTGGCGATAGCACGTATGTTGCACACCGATGCACCGGTAATGGTACTCGACGAACCCATGGCATGGATGGATATGCCTACCCGTGAGCTTTTCCTCAAGACGGTGGAGCAGATTCGTCACGATAAGATAATAATAATGATAACACACGCATAGATTTATGATTTACAACCTTGAAAAGATAAACGCCAAAAGTTATTCCGGCGATTTGTTGTTCCTCTACGGTGACGAAGTTGCCGAGCGTACTCTGCCGTTGGGCAAGAAGGAGATAGACCTTGTACGTGCCCGTCGTGCCGAGAAGAAGGACTTCCTCTTGGTTTTCGACCGTCTGCCATATCACCTCTATTTCTTGTCGTTCGACAGTGAAAAGCCGGCGCCAGAGTGTCAGGAGATGCTACGTCGCAGTGCCACCGACCTGCTCAAATGCCTTGAGGCCGACAAGGTGGAGACCCTTGCCGTTAGTGCCGAGGGCACCCTGCCCGAGGAAGTGGCAGCCTTTGTCGAGGGCCTTACTTTGGCCGACTACAGTTTCGACCGCTACCGCTCGAAAGATAAATACCACCTTGCCACCCTCGCTATCGACAGCCTTTTCCTCAAGCCCGAGGAACTTGAGGCCTCGCAGCGCCTGTGGAACCGCATATTCTGGTGCCGCGAATGGGTCAACTTTCCGGTACAGGATTTCAATGCCGCCGCTTTTGCCGACGAGCTGGCATCTATCGCCGTCGACCTCAAGGATGTGCATTGCACCGTTATGGACAAGCGTCAGATAGAGGCATTGCGCATGGGTGGCCTTATGGCCGTAAACCGTGGCAGTGTCGACGAGCCGCGCTTCGTGGTGCTTGAATACAAACCACGCGAAGCTGCCAAGCAGCAGCCTATATGTTTGGTCGGTAAAGGCATTATGTACGATACCGGCGGCCTCAACATCAAGCCCGAAGATTACATGCAGGAGATGAAGAGCGATATGGCCGGTGCCGCCACCATGGCATCGGTGTTGTTCGCTGCTGCCGACAACCGTCTGCCGGTGCACCTTGTGGCCCTGTTGCCCATGACCGACAACCGCCCAGGTTTCAATGCCTATGCTGCCGACGACATCCTTACCATGTACGACGGTACCACCGTCGAGGTCGTCAACACCGATGCCGAAGGCCGCCTCATCCTTGCCGACGCCATTGCCTATGCCGCTCGCAACTATAGTCCGCGTCTCATTGTCGATGCCGCTACCCTCACAGGTGCTGCTGTACGTGCCATATCGACCTTCGGCATTGCAGCCATGCAGGTGGGTGCCGACAATCCCATGACCATGCTTAAACTCGTCGGCTCGCAAGTCTATGAACGACTCGTCGAATTCCCCATGTGGAGCGATTACGACGACATGATAAAGAGTCCCATTGCCGACCTCCGCAACTGTGGCACGACACCGCAGGCTGGCACCATCACAGCTGGCAAGTTCTTGGCACACTTTGCCGCCAATGTGCCTTACATACACCTTGACATAGCTGGCGTCGCCTATTTCACAAAGCCCCAGCACTACTACCGTGTTGGTGCTTCGGGCTACGGCATCCGTCTGCTATATGCTTTCCTTCAGATGCAAGATATGATTAAAGAAAAATAATTCTCAACAATATGAATAACAACGATAAAAAGATAAAAGTGGCCATCACCCATGGCGACATCAATGGTGTGGGCTACGAGGTGATTATCAAAACCTTCAGCGACAGTCGCATGTTCGACATCTGCACCCCGGTGCTCTATGGCTCTTCCAAGGTGGCATCCTACCACAAGAAGCTCCTCACCTCAGTGCAGCAGGAGATGAACTTCAACTCTATCCGTGACGCAAGCGAGGCACAGGATCGCAGATACAATGTCCTCAACCTCACCCAGGAGGAGATCAAGATTGACCTCGGCAAGAGCACAGAGGTTGCCGGTGCCCTTGCACGCGAAAGCCTCAACCGTGCATGCGCCGACCTCAAAGCCGGCAAGGTAGACGTGCTTGTCACCGCGCCCATCAACAAGCGCAACATCCAGGCTCCCGACTTCGACTTCCCGGGCCATACCGAGTACCTTTCGCACCAATTCGGTTCCTCGAGCCTCATGCTCATGGTTTGCGACCGCATACGTATAGGTATTGTCACCAACCACCTTGCCCTAAAGGACGTTCCCTCGGCCCTGACACACAATCTGTTGTTCGACAAGATGATGCTCCTCAACGAAAGCCTCAAACGCGACTTTGGCATCACACGGCCCAAGATTGCCGTGCTGGCCCTCGACCCCCATGCCGGCGACAATGGTGTCATCGGCGATTTCGATGCCAGAGTCATCAAGCCTGTCATCGACGAGGTGCAGCAGAAGGGCGTCCTAGCCTACGGCCCCTTCCCCAGCGATGGTTTCTTCGGCAGCTCTGAATTCAACAAGTTCGATGGCGTTCTGGCTCTCTATCACGACCAAGGCCTTATACCCTTCAAGCTCATGTCATTCACCGAGGGTGTCAACTACACCGCCGGCCTGCCTTATGTCCGCACCAGCCCCGCCCACGGCACAGGCTATGACATTGCCGGTAAGGACTGCGCCAGCGAGCAGTCTATGCGTTCTGCCGTATATCTTGCCTGCAACATACTCCGCAACCGTCAGGAATACGACGAACTCAACGCCAATCCCTTGAAATAACACTTAGGCAATAACGCATTCAAGCATTCAAGCAATTGAAAAAACTTCTCCTCATCGATGGCATGGCCTCGGTCTACCGCGGCTACTATGCCATGAACCGCTCGCCTCGAGTCAACTCCAAGGGGTTCAACACTTCGGCGGCGTTGGGTTTCACCATGGCGCTCTACGACCTGCTGCGCTCGCAGCGCCCCACTCATATCGGTGTGGCTTTCGACCTGCCGGCGCCCACCTTCCGCCACGAGATGTATCCCGAATACAAGGCCCACCGCGACCCCATGCCCGAAGAGATACAGAGCAACCTGCCCTGGATATGCCGTGTCATCGATGCATTCCGCATCCCGCAGCTCACCTGCGAGGGCTTTGAGGCCGACGATGTGATTGGCACCATAAGCCATGCTGCAGAGCAGGCGGGATTCGACGAGGTGGTGATGGTAACCCCCGACAAGGACTTCGCTCAGCTTGTCACCGACCGCGTGCACCTCTACCGTTACGGCCACGGTCCCAATCCCGACAGCATAATGGGTGTCGCCGAAGTGTGCGAACGCTTCGATGTGCAGTGCCCGTTGCAGGTCATCGACCTACTGGGCCTATGGGGCGACTCGGTCGACAATATTCCCGGCATACGCGGGGTGGGCGAGAAGACCGCCAAGAAGCTTATTGCCCAGTTCGGCTCTATCGAAGAGATGGTGCGCCGCGTCGACGAAATTAAGAACGACAAGCTCCGCGAGCAGGTGCGCACCCATGCCGACGATGCTCTCTTCTCCAAGCAGTTGGCTACCATACGCCTCGATGCACCTATAGTCTTTGACGAGAAGACCCTTGTCCTCGAGACCCCCGACTACGACCTCCTGCGCTCTGTATGCGACGAGTTGGAGTTCCGCCAGTTTGCACGCCGCGTTTTCACCGACCTCTCTGTCTCCGACCCCGAGAAGGCTGTGGCATTTTCCAAAAGCAGTGCCCCTGTCAACAATTCCACTGCTGCTGCCAAAGTCAGCAAACCTTCGGCACAGACCTCGCTGTTCGACACCGCTCCAGAACCAGTCGTCAGCCAGCAGCAGGCCGCCGAACGTCTGCCGTTGACGGCCGAAATCCTTGCCTCTCTGCAGGGCCGTGACATAGCCATCCACTTCGATGGTCCCAACTTCTTCCTTGCCACCGATGCCGACACGGTATATACCGCTACCGTAAGCCAGCTGACAGCCGATATCGCCCCGCTGGCCAACCTGTTGCAAGCCGCCTCTACAACCAAACTCTGCTACGACCTCAAGAATCTGAAATATATAGCCGACGAACTCGGCCTGACCCTTGGCGGCACACTCTTCGACGTCCAGCTGGTGCACTATCTGCTCGACGCCGAGATGCGCCACACGTTCGACTATATCTGCTCGGGCATCCTTGGCTATGTGCCCGACGATGCAGCGGCCTACACTGCAGCCCTGTGGCAGCTTTATCCCATCATGACCGCGCGCCTCAGCGACGCCGGTCTCGAACATCTCTACAACGACATCGAACTGCCTCTGGTCGATGTCCTTATGGCCATGGAGCGCGAGGGGGTGCGCATCGATGTCGCAGCCTTGCGCGACTATGCCCAGCGCCTCTCGTCCGAGCGCGACGATATCGAGAAACGGATATATGAACTGGCTGGTCATCCGTTCAACATCTCTTCGCCCCGCCAGCTCGGCGAGGTGCTCTACGACGAGCTGAAGGTCACCGACCGTCCGCCGCGCACCGCCACCAAGCAGTACAGCACCGCCGAGGATGTGCTCCAGCGCCTGGCCGACCGTCACGCCATCATTCCGCTCATTCTCGAATACCGCTCGGTCACTAAGCTTGTGGGCACCTACCTCGACTCGTTCCCCAAGCTCATCAACCCCTCCACCGGCCGCCTGCACACCGTCTACAACCAGACCGTCACCGCCACAGGCCGCCTCTCGTCGTCCAACCCCAACTTGCAGAACATACCCATCCGCACCGAGCGTGGCCGCGAGATACGCCGTGCCTTCGTGGCTCGCGATGCCGACCACCTGCTGCTGGCTGCCGACTATTCGCAGATAGAGCTTCGCATCATTGCCTCGCTGGCGCACGACCAGCACATGCTCCATGCCTTCAACAGCGGCTTCGACATTCATGCCGCCACCGCTGCACGCATCTACGGCATCCCCATGGAGCAGGTCAGCAAAGACCAGCGCCGCAACGCCAAGAGCGTCAATTTCGGCATTGTCTACGGCATCTCGGCCTTCGGTCTGGGCGAGCAGCTTGGCATTCCGCGCAAGGAGGCCGCCGCACTTATCGAGGAATACTTCAACCAGTATCCCGACATACAAGCCTTCATCGAGCAGTGCAAGGACTTCGCACGCTCGCACGGCTATGCCCGTACCCTGCTGGGCCGTCGCCGCTACCTGACCGACATCAACAGCCGCAACGCCGCCGCACGCTCGTTTGCCGAGCGCAATGCTGTCAACATGCCAATCCAGGGCACCTCGGCCGACATGATTAAGCTGGCCATGGTGCGCATCTACAATAAGCTGCAGCAGCGCCACCTGCGCACCAAGATGATACTTCAGGTGCACGACGAACTGGTATTCGACCTCTATCGCCCCGAGGAGGAAGAGGTGCGTGCCCTCGTCGTCGACGAAATGCAGAACGCCCTGCCCCTCGAAGGACTCACCATCGATGTCGGCGTCGACGTAGGCCCCGACTGGCTCTCCGCACACTAACACCACCAAACCGTCCACCATGTATTCCAGCATATTCAAATACATAAAGCCAACCCTGCTGCTTTGCGTCAGCATAACTTTCAACTTTCAACTTTCAACATTCAATTCCGCCAAGGCACAGCATCCGTGGTCGTTCTCGTCCGAGGAAAACCTTCCGGCTGCCGATGTCTTCTTTGTCGAGCCCACGGCCGACCTGTGCGTCGCCGTCGAGAAAGCCGTCGGCGCAGCCATACCCTACAACTGCCGCTATCACATATCCGGCCCCTTCTCCTCTTTTATTGACTATCCTTATTTTTTGTTCACTCTCGTCCCGTCCGACTATGTGAACAACCAGTCGGTCAACTATAAAATACCGGTCACGCTGGCCCGCCAGCTGCTCACCTACCTTGTTGATGTCCGCTATTGGGAACGCCGCTACGCCACCCTCCAGCAGTGGGCCTATGTCGACATGGGTCGCCTGTCGCACATCATCGAGGTCGACACCGCCGACCGCCGCTACGGGCGCTACAGTCCCATCCGTTGGCAGAACTACGTCTTCCAGGGCTTCGAGCAGTGGCCCGTGGCCTTCACCGTCGTCACCAACACCCGCCGTCCGCAGACCCTCTCGCTCCGCGCCCTCGAACGTCTGGCCGAGGGAGGCGCTTTCGCCACTGAGGACGACCAGCTGGCCTACGAGCGGCACGAGGCCGCCCTTGACGACTCCCTTCAGGCCCTCGATTCGCACTTGGAAACTCTAGATTCTCAATTCTCAACCTTCAACACCCAGCTTTCAACATTCATCGACTCCATCACCATCGAGCTGCAGTCCGACTCCATCGCCGCGCAGCAGGAGCAGCAGCGCTCCGATGTCGAACGCGCCAAGGAACGCATGCGCCGCGACGAGATATTCGTCATGAATATCAAGGCGGCCCATAGCGACTATATGTTCGGTGTCGAGCTCAACCTCTTCAACTGCTACGACAAGACCATCTCCATGCTCGAACTATCCGTCGCCCCCTACAACGACCGCGACCGCGTACAGGAGGACAAGTTCCACCGCTCGGTGCGCTCCATGCGCTGCATGGGTCCCATACGTCCCGGCCAGCCGGCGCAGTACACCTTCGACGAACTCTTCTGGGACGACCGCGGGAAAATCAAGTACATGCGCGTCACCCACATCACCTTTCACTTCACCGACGGCACCTCCAAGTCGTTCAACGGTTACAAGCAAATTCTCCGCCACTCGCTCAAATAGCCGACCCAGCCCGCAAAAAAGCAGCTCTGATTTTCAATCGTATACCAGTCGTTCTTCAGTCGTTCTTCAGTCATTCACTGAAGAACGACTGAAGAACGACTGAAGAACAAGCGAAGAAATGGTGGCGTCATGGAGGCTTTTTTATTTCTCTTTTCCGCCATGTTGGTTTTTTTTAGTATTTTTGCATTTTGTTTTGAATACAATTATTAAATAATAATACAATGAAGAAAACCCTTTTAACAATTGCTACTATGGCAGTTATCGCTACCGGTTGTCAGCACAAGGCTCCTCTCACCTCGGGCGTCAACACTGACAATTTCGACACCACCGCCCGCCTTGAGGACGATTTCTACCAGTACGCCTGCGGCGGCTGGATGGCCAACAACCCCCTCGATGCCGAGCACTCGCGCTACGGCGCCTTCGACGTGCTGGCCGAGAACGCTCTGAAGAACGTCAACGACATCATCGACAGCGTCTCGAAGAACGAGAACGAGGCTGGTTCGCTGGCCGACAAGATTGCCACCATGTACAACATCGGCATGGACAGCGTCCGCCTGCAGGAGCAGGGTGCCGCCCCCCTGATGCCCTACCTTGAGGAAATCAACGCCCTTAAGACCCGCGAGGATGTTTGGGCCGAGCTGCTCAAAATGCACAAGCGTGGCAACACCGTGCTGTTCGGCATCTTCGGCGAGGCCGACAAGGACGATGCCAACATGTGCATCGCTTGGGCCTACCAGGGTGGCCTCGGTCTGGGCGACCGCGACTACTACCTCCTCGACGAGGGCAACAACAAGAACATCCGC
>JAFXUY010000027.1 GCA_017524785.1 Bacteroidales bacterium
CAAGCCCAACGTGGCCATTATTACCGGCATCGAGTGGGACCATATCAACGTCTTCCCGACGTTCGACATCTATCGTGACCAGTTCGCGCAGTTCATTAACCTGATAGAGCCGAAAGGCACCCTTATCTATTGCGATGAGGACAAGGAGGTGCACCGCGTGGCGGTGGAGAACCCGCGCAACGACATACAGAAGCTGCCTTATGTCTGCCCGGAGCATGTGGTGGAGAACGGGGTGACATATTTGCTGGGTACGCAGGCGTCCCGCCTGCATGCAGCCGAGACGGCTGCGCACCCGGTGCCCCTTATGGTCTTCGGACACCATAACCTGCTCAACCTCACCGCCGCGCGCCTGGCCTGCCGACAGGTCGGCATCGCCTTGCGCGATGCCAACCTCCTTCCCAAGGGGATGGTGGGCGTGACGGACGAGCAGTTCGACGAAGCCATCAGCACCTTTGAGGGGGCTTCGAAACGCTTGGAGCTGGTGAAGAAGAACGACACTTGTGCCGTATATAAGGACTTCGCCCATGCGCCCTCGAAGCTGCGCGCCACCATCCACGCCATGCGCGAGCAGTACCCAAACCGCCGGCTGGTGGCCTGCATGGAGCTGCACACCTTCAGTTCGCTGACGCAGGAGTTCCTGCAGCAGTATGCCCACTCGATGGACGAGGCCGACGTGCGCTACGTCTATTTCAGCCAGCACGCCCTGCAGCTCAAGAAGCTGCCGCCCCTCGACCCCGAGGAGGTAAAGAAGGCCTTCGGGGGCAATGTGGAGGTCTTCACCGACAGCAAAGTCCTCGTGGATTACGTTATAACGTTATTCCGTGATAACGACAACAAGAACCTCCTGATGATGTCCAGCGGCAACTTCGACGGCATCGACTTCAACCAATTGGCAGAGGAGGTTCTGAAATGAAAAAGATACTGATTGCAGGCGTGATGGCGCTCGCACTTACCGCTTGCATAGGGCCGATGCATGTGACGTCGGTATCGGTATACAATAGCTCCGTTGAGACGGTGGTTGCGGGCATCGAGAACGAGGGCTACAAGTATGTCGGTATGAATCACGACACCCGTAACGAGCGCCGACACGAGGTTGCCCACATGGAAGGCGACAACACATATTCCGCATGGATACCCAACGACATTATCAACCTCAACACCTACAGCTTCACCGACGGCGAGGGCAGCACGATGAGCTTCACCGTCCAGTACAGGGGTGGGGTTGACCACACAAACAGCACGTTCTACTACAGCGACGTGAAGGTGGTGGGATGCAGCACATCGAACAACAAAGACTATGAGCGTCTCTGCGGCGAGCACTCGCCCGTATGGACGCTCGACACCCTACAGAAAGATATGACCGTAAAACCGTAAAGAACATGGCACAATTTGAAATATTAAAATGGTAAAGAAGATACAGATAATATGAACGGCGAATTTAACGAATTAAACGAATTATATTACAAGCGAATTACTCTAATTTGCTTGCGCAAGCACAATTCGAGTAATTTGCCCGCAATTGACTTGCGTAGCTTCGTATAATTCGTATAATTCGCCGTTAAAAAACACAGTAGTATATGGCACAATTTGAAATAGGCGACAAAGTGAAGTTCCTCAACTCCGTGGGAGGGGGAATCGTAAAGAAGATACAGGGCGGACAGGTGTTCGTCGAGGACGAGAGCGGCTTCGACATGCCGTTTGCGCCCAACGAGCTTATCCGTATGGCAGAGCAGCAGGGCGTCGGCAAGGTCTTTAATGACGAGACCATCGGCCAGAGCGCCGAGCAGAAGGCAAAGCAGGAGCATCGCGAGCCCACGCAGCTGGAGCTGATAGAGGAGAACCGCCGCCTCCGCAGCCAGAACGCCAACCTGCAGGACCAGATAAAGCAACTTAAGAGTCAAGTGCTGAGCCTGCAGAGAACCATCGCAAGGATATCGTAAACCATCAGTTGGTGACAAACTGTCACCAACTGAAAAAGAATAATTGTATGACACAGAGAACAGGCATCACGCTTTTTGAAGACAACCGCATACGCGTTGCTTGGGACGACGAAGAGGAGAAATACTACTTCTCGATAGTGGATATCGTACAGGTGCTGACCGACAGCGCCGACGGTCGTAAGTACTGGAACAAGCTGAAGCAAAGACTCAAAGCAGAGGGAAATGAAACGGTGACAAATTGTCACCAGTTGAAAATGCCCGCTGCCGATGGCAAGCAGAGAATGACCGATGTGGCTGACTTGGAGCAGTTGTTACGTGTTGTACAGTCAATTCCGTCGAAGAAGGCCGAGCCTGTGAAGCGGTGGCTGGCCGAGGTAGGGGCGCAGCGTGTGGACCAGATGATTGACCCTGAGCAGACTTTCCAGATGGCTGTCGACGACTACCGCCGCCAGGGCTACAGCGACCGATGGATCAACGAGCGCATGCGAAGCATTGAGATGCGCAAGGAGCTGACCGACGAGTGGCACCGCTCCGGCATCCACGAACCCAAGGATTTCGCCATTCTCACCAACGTCCTCACCAAGGCGTGGAGCGGCATGACCACCGGAGAGTATAAGAAGTACAAGGGCCTTACCAAACAAAACCTTCGCGACAACATGACCAACATCGAGTTGGCACTGAATACCCTCGCCGAGGTGGCCACTACCGAGTACTCGCGCCAGTCTAACCCGCAGAGCATGGCCGAGAGTAAGCGCATAGCACAGGAGGGTGGCGACGTGGCCCGCGATGCCCGCCGCACCATGGAGAAGCGTCTCGGCCGCAGCGTTGTCTCGTCCAAGAAAGCCGCCGACTACTTGGCTCCCACCGAAAAGACAAAGCCCCTGCCACCCGCAGACAAACCGAAGAACCGAAAGAACTGACAGAATGAGGCAATGAATTGTACAACGACAACAAA
>JAFXUY010000028.1 GCA_017524785.1 Bacteroidales bacterium
GAACATCTCGCGGTGCGCCGTCTGCGCCTCGGTCCGCGGATTGCGCGGATGCGGGTTGTACGACCGCACGCACCACACCCCGCGCCACATGTAACCCACTGCAGGCCCGAGCCTTCCGTGGAATCCTCCCATAAATCCTGCTGTCTGCCTAGCCATGATTCGGTATATTTTAGTTGTTTTTTACTAGTATCAACGTTGTATTCGACATATTATTGCCTACTAAAGTAAATTTATGTAATGGGCGTATAAGTGGAGCAGTAGGAGCATAGTAAGAGATGGTGGCGACTCATGGGCTGGTTTACAGCAGCTTGAGGGTCGGCCTCCGGCCTCAAAATTATAAGAAAATTGGGGAAAAAATTACAGAAAATAGACCGCTGTTTTTAAATATTTACGCGCATGTTATAAATTTTGTGTATCTTTGCATTTTATATTTCATGACAATGACGACGACTAAAGCAATGAACAAGATAGTATTAGTGCTTGTGGCGACGCTGCTGCCGTGCTTGGCGGCTACCGCGCAGGAGACCTTTACGCTGGCTTCGGGCAGCGAGAGCCGCACCATGGATGCCGCATTGCTGCACGAGGGCCGCTACCTGGGGCAGTACGAAGGGTTGCACTGCTGGGCCGGCGGCGCCGACGGCAAGCAGAAGCTGGTGGTGCTCACCGACGAGAACCTGGAGACCAAGGCCAGCCTCACGCTGCCCGAGAGCAGCGTGAACTGCCAGCTGGCGACGGCCACCATGGACAACGGCAAGGCCTGCCTGACGCTGGTGGACAGCAGCTATAACAGGATGACGATTATCTACTCGTCGGTGGTGGACCTGGCAACAATGAAGCCAGCCGACAGCACGGCGGCCATGACGATTGTGGACTCGCTGAGCTACGGGAGCAAAGACCGCTGCTACGTGTGGGGCGCCGTGTCGCCCAACGGCCGCCATGCGGCGCTAATATACATAGTGGAATATACCGAGCGGCACCAGTATTCGGCCCGCGCCATACTCTACGACGCACAGCTGCACGAGCAGTGGCGCAAGGACTATGCCCTCGGTTCGATGGAGGCCCTCTGCGTGACCGACGACGGCACGATGGTGACGCTGGGCTACGACGAGGAGGGCGACGAGACGCACTTCGTCTTCAACATCCTCGACCAACGCCGCACCGAGACCTACGACGCCATAGTGCAGTGCAACCACATACGCCAGCTGAAGCTTGCCGGCGTGACGGGAAACAAGGCCATAGCCGTGGGAACCTTCAGCCCGCAAGACCGCAGCCTCTGGGACGTGCTCTGCGAGGGTGTGGTGACCTTTGCCTTCAACATCGACTCGGCCAACCTGACGGGCTTCAACATGCGCACCTTCCAAAACGAAGACCTCAACATACTGCTCAACATGAAGACGCGCCGCGTGCAGAAATACCAGGACATCGACTTGGTGTCGGTGAGCGGACTGACGACCACCGACTGGGGCGCCGTGGTGGCCGTGGGCCGCAACTGGCGGCTGGACCGCACCGAGGACAACGGCACGCACTCGATAATCTACCACCGCATGGGGCTGCACCTGGTGGCCATCGACACCACAGGGCGCGTGATATGGGTGCGCAACCTGCGCCGCAACGACGTGCAGAAAAGCAACGACGACCTGCTGGGGCTTGACATGACGAGCCGCGACGGAATCACATACATTGTGCGCAGCGAGCCGCGCCGCACACCGCCCATCTACGACATCAGCCGCGAAGGCAAGCAGCTGGAGATGGGCAGCAAGTCGGCCCTGGTGATATACACTCTGGCCGCCGACGGCGAAGTGAAGAAGAACTTCCTTGCACCCCGAACCGAATTCAGCCTGATGCGCACCATTGCGCGCCCCGACGGCCAGCTGCTGCTGGTGGGCGCCAACGGCCGCAAGATGAAGCTGGCGACACTGCATAACAACAACTGAAACCACCAACCACACCGACCCGCAAGTGAATATCAGCATAAAAGGCGCACGCGCCAACAACCTGAAGAATATAGACCTTGAGCTGCCGCAGGGCAAGCTCATCGTGATCACCGGCCTAAGCGGCAGCGGCAAGTCGAGCCTGGCCTTCGACACGCTGTTTGCCGAAGGGCAGCGGCGCTATGTAGAGAGCATGAGCTCGTATGCCCGCCAGTTCCTGGGCCGCATGACGAAGCCCGACGTGGACTATATCCACGGGCTGGCGCCGGCAGTGGCCATAGAGCAGAAGGTGAACACCTCGAACCCCCGCTCGACGGTGGGCACGCAGACCGAGATATACGAATACCTGAAGCTGATGTTCGCCCGCATAGGGCGTACCTTCTCGCCGGTGAGCGGCGTGGAGGTGAAACGCCACACGGTGAGCGACGTGGTGGATTATATTTTGGGAGTGCAGGGAGTTCAGGAAGTTCAGTGATTGCAGGGAGTTCAAGTAGTTCTAGGAGTTCAAGGAGTTCAGGAGGGTGTGAAGGTGATGATACTGGCACCGCTTGAGGACTCGAAAGAGCGGCCCTTGCGGAGCCAGCTCGACATACTGCGGCAGGAGGGCTACCAGCGCGTGATGGTGAAAGGCACCGTGGTGCGCATCGACGACCTCGACGGCGTGGAGCTCGACAAGGAGGTGTACCTTGTGATAGACCGCATAGAGCTGCACCCCGACGACGACACCCAGGCGGCCCGCATAGCCGAGAGCGTGCAGTCGGCCTTCTTCGAGGGCCGCGGCAGCTGCCGCATAGCCATTGTCGGCGGCGCGACGGCCGACTTCAGCAACCGCTTCGAGGCCGACGGCATAAGCTTCGAGAAGCCCAACCCCAACTTCTTCTCGTTCAACAACCCCTACGGAGCCTGCCCCACCTGCCAAGGCTACGGCAACGTGATAGGCATCGACGAGAACCTGGTGGTGCCCAACAAGAGCCGCTCGATATACGACAACGCCATAGTGTGCTGGAACGGCGACAAGATGCAGGAGGTGAAACGCGAGTTCATACGCCATGCGGCGGTCATAGACTTCCCGATACACAAGCCCTACTACGAGCTGAACGAAGAGGAGAAAGAGCTGCTGTGGCACGGCGACGGGGTGTGGGACGGCATCGACGGCTTCTTCCGCTGGGTAGAGTCGCAATCGTACAAGATACAATACCGCGTGATGCTGGCACGCTACCGCGGCCGCACCGTGTGCCCCGAATGCAAGGGGCGCCGGCTGCGCAAGGACGCCAGCTATGTGAAGGTGGCCGGCCGCTCTATAGGCGAGCTGGTTGACATGCCCGTCGGCGAGCTTGCCGAATGGCTCGGCGACCTCGACAGCCACCTGACAGACACCGAGCTGCAGGCCACCGAACGGCTGCGCACCGAGCTGCGCAACCGCGTGGGCTACCTGCTCGACGTGGGCCTGGGCTACCTGACCTTGAGCCGCGAGAGCCGCAGCCTCAGCGGCGGCGAGAGCCAGAGGATAAACCTGGCCACCTCGCTGGGCAGCTCGCTCGTCGGCTCGATATACATATTGGACGAACCATCCATAGGCCTCCACAGCCGCGACACGGCACAGCTCATAGGCGTGCTGAAACGGCTGCGCGACCTTGGCAACACAGTGGTTGTGGTAGAACACGACGAAGACATCATCCGCTCGGCCGACTACCTGGTGGACATAGGCCCCGGAGCCGGACGACTGGGCGGCGAGGTGGTGTTCTGCGGCGACCCCAAAGAGCTGAAGAAAGCCCGCCGTTCGCTGACAGCCGACTACCTGCTAGGCAAGCAGACCATCCCCGTGCCCACGGAGCGACGCCGCTGGCGCGACCGCATCTCCATCCGTGGTGCCTACGCCAACAACCTGAAGCATATCGACGTAGACATACCGATGGGAGTGTTCACGGTGGTTACCGGCGTGAGCGGCAGCGGCAAGAGCACGCTCATACGCCGTGTGCTCTACGACGTGCTGCAACGCCGCATGGAAGGCAACGACGACTACGTAGGTTCGTGCGTGAGCCTCGAGGGCGACGTGAAGCGGCTTGCCGCCGTAGAGCTGGTAGACCAGAACCCCATAGGACGCTCGTCGCGCTCGAACCCTGCCACCTACATGAAGGTGTTCGACGAGGTGCGCGCCCTCTATGCCCAACAGCCCCTGGCAAAAACACGCGGCTACAAGAGCGGATTCTTCTCGTTCAACGTCGAGGGAGGCCGCTGCGACGCCTGCGAGGGTGAAGGCTATGTAACGGTGAGCATGCAGTTTATGAGCGACGTGCACCTGTTGTGCGACGAATGCCACGGCAGCCGCTACAAAGACGAAGCCCTCGAGGTGCTATACAAGGGCGTAAACATCAGCCAGGTGCTGGAAATGACCGTCGACCAGGCACTGGAGTTCTTCGACAGCGACGAGACGCGCAGCATCTTCAACCGCCTGAAGCCCCTGCAAGACGTGGGCCTCGGATACCTCAAGCTAGGACAATCGTCGAGCTCGCTCAGCGGCGGCGAAGCACAGCGCATAAAGCTGGCCTCCTATCTGGTGCAAGGCCTCTCCGATACAGTGGCCGCCAAGCAGTCGGGTAACCACCCGACACTGTTCATCTTCGACGAACCGTCGACGGGCTTGCACTTCCACGACATACGCAAGCTGCTGGCCGCCTTCGACCGCCTCATCGAGCGTGGCCACAGCATCATCGTCATAGAGCACCACCACGACATCATCAAGTGCGCCGACTGGGTGATCGACCTCGGCCCCGAGGGTGGCGACCAGGGCGGCAACGTGGTCTTCGCCGGCACCCCAGAAGAGCTTCTCAAATGCAAGGAATCGTACACCGCAAAATACCTCAAACTATGAACAAATACACCAAAAGCATAAAGCGCAATGCGGCCATAGGCCTGTGGGGCTCGGCGGCAGCCGTGATACTTACCGCGCTGTTCCACTTCGTCAGCCCGTGGCGCTTCTACCCGTCGGTGCACACCTCGCGCTGGATGCTCATTGCAGGATCGGTGCTGGCAGTGCTGGCGCTGAGCATGTCGCTGATGGTCATCCGCAAGCAGATACCCACCCTGCGGCAGAGCGACAGCCTGGAGGCAAAGCTGAGCGGATATGCGCAGCACATTCGCTCGCTCTACCTCACCATGCTGGCAGTGGTGGTGCTGATATGCCTGTTCACAGTGCTGTCGGCACAGAACGTGCTGCTGATGCTGGCAATGGTCTCCACGCTGATGCTCATCCTCGCCTACCCCAACATATACCGTATAAAGGTGGAGCTGGGCCTTACCGACGAAGAGATGAAGAGCCTCTACGGCGACCAATATATCGCCGACGGCGATTCAGGCACTGCTGATGTTAAATAAACATAAAGATTGAACACTTTTCGACAGTTCGCCGTCATATAAGTAAAGAGCAAGGAATGTACAGGCAGGATACCATAGCAGCCATCTCGACCCCGACAGGCGTCGGAGGGATAGCCGTTGTACGCACCAGCGGCCCCGACGCCCTTGCCATTGCCTTGCGCCACCTGAAGGCAGACACGCTGGTTCCTCGACGGGCCACATACTGCCGCTTCGACGACATAGACGATGTTGTTGCCGTATATATGCCCGCGGGCTACACCGGCGAACCTACGGTGGAGCTTTCGTGCCATGGGTCGCTCTTTGTGCAGCAGGCCATCCTACAGGCTTTGATTGACGACGGTGCACGGCTGGCGGAAGCCGGCGAGTTCACACGACGTGCCTTCCTCAACGGTCGCCTCAACCTCTCGCAGGCCGAAGCGGTGGCCGACCTTATCGATGCCGTCACCCCCATACAGCACCGCCTCGCCGTCAGTCAGCTGCGCGGCAGCTATGCCCAGCAACTCAAGGAACTGCGCCAACAGCTGCTCGACCTCACATCGCTACTTGAACTCGAGCTGGACTTCAGCCAGGAAGACGTAGAATTTGCCGACCGCACGCAGTTGCAGCAACTGATTTCGACCCTCGACGCACAACTTTCGACGCTCACCAAGAGTTTCTCTCTCGGCAACGCCCTAAAGCGTGGCATCCCCGTGGCAATAGTAGGTGCACCCAACGCCGGTAAGTCCACCCTCCTCAACGCGCTGCTTGGCGACGACCGCGCCATAGTGAGCGACATTCCCGGCACCACACGCGACACCATAGAGGAGACCATCACCATAGACGGCATCACCTTCCGCATCATAGACACCGCCGGCCTGCGCCACACGGACGACACCATTGAAGCCCTCGGTGTAGAACGGAGCCGCAGAGCAGTGGCAGACGCCACAATAGTGATATACCTACACGACTGCACACAACCATGGAGCGAGCCGACAATTGACCTCGCCGGCAAGCGTGCCATCACTGTCTTCACCAAGACCGACCTCCCCCACTCCACGCCCATGGGTTCCTGTCTTTCTGTTTCAGCAAAGACCGGCGAAGGAATCGACATGCTGAAAGCGGCTTTGGTTGATGCTGTCAGCGGCGACATGCAAGCATGCGACACCCTTGTCACCAATCCGCGCCACTACGAAGCCCTGCTGCGCGTCGGCCAGGCTATGCGCCGTGTCGCGCAGGGACTCGCCGACAACATACCTACCGACCTCCTGGCCGTAGACCTGCGCGACGCCCTCTACCATCTCGGTGCCATCACCGGCGAAGTATCAAACGACGAAATCCTCCACAACATATTCTCCCGCTTCTGCATCGGGAAATAAAACATCATCACCATGAAAAAAACATTAGCAATACTAATCCTCTTCCTGCTACCAATCATAGCCTCGGCCAAACCCACCTACCGAATCACCGTGCAGATTGACGGAGCCACGGACTCGACCCTCCTGTTGGGCTACTACTACGCACAAAACAGATTCATACTAGACACGGCCCGCAACAACGGTCGCGGCAAGTTCGTCTTCGAAAGCGAGAAAGAGCTATATCCGGGCCTCTATTTCTTCACCAACAACAACGACCGCCTCACCGAGTTCATCGTCTACAAGGAGAAGCCTTTCTTCACGCTCCACACCGACAACAGCGCATGGACAATGAAGATGAAGGTGAAAGGCTCGCAGCAGAACGATATATTCTTCGCCTACCAGAAAGAGAGCGAAAGCGTGTATCAGCAAATCGACAGCATGCGCACCAAACTTGACTCCGCCTCCTTTGCCGACTACCAACACCGCCAGCACCTTCGCATAGACAGCATCAAGAACCACTACATCAACCACTATCCCAACGCAATGTTCGCCCGCATGATAAACGCCACCAAGAACGTCGACGAACTAGTGCCGGTGGAACACCCCGACGGTACCAAGCTCACCGACCACGAGCGCTACATGTGGTACATGCACCACTACTTCGACTTTATCCCCATTGACGACGACTTCATAATCCGTACGCCCAAACCTGTCTTCTACCAACGCATCGTCGACTACACCGACAAATACATGCGCGGCATGCCACCCGAAGAGATCTGCCCCCTGCTCGACACCCTGCTCGACCGTGCCGAGCCTGCCAACCAGGTCTTCCGCTGGCTCCTGCACCATCTCACCGAAAAATACCTACAGAGCAACATCATGGTCTACGATGAGGTATACGTCCACCTCGTCCAGCGCTACTTTGCCACGGGCCGTGCGCCCTGGTACCCACCGTCGGCCATCGACGAGCAGGTGGAACGCGCCAACAAGTGGGAACGCCTCCTGGTGGGTCGCGAAGCCCCCGAGCTGGTGCTCTTCGACACACTTCGTCGCCCACACTCCCTGCACCGCCTCGGCGGCAAATACACCCTTCTCGTTTTCTGGAGCCCCACCTGTGGCCACTGCCGCGAAATAATCCCTGCCATCTACCGCGCCTTCGACCAGCTGGCCGACAGCCTCAACCTCACGGCCTTTGCCATCCTCACCGAGCCCGACGACCATACCGTAGGCAAATGGAAACAATTCCTTGCCGACCACCACATAACCAACCCCCGCTGGGTGAACCTCAACGGCGGCGAGGCAAACATCGACTGGCGCGAAGTATACGACATCACCACCACACCCCAGATTTACCTCATAGAAAACGACAAGCACACCTTCATCGCCAAAAAGCTCAACGCCGACCTATTCCGACAAATCTGCAAACAATTAAAATAATCCTCATACCAATGAAACGTACATTAATCATCGCCGCCGCTGCAACCATGCTGCTCGTCGGCTGCAAACAAAAGAAAGCTATGGACGACAACCCCTTCTTCTCCTCATGGGGCACCCCCTACGAAATCCCCGACTTCGGCCGCATCAAGACCGAGCACTACATGCCTGCCTTCATGGAGGGTATGAAGCAGCAGAAAGAATGGATAGACAACATCGCCAACAACAGCGAGGAACCCACCTTTGGAAATACGATTATCCCCTACGAGTACAGTGGCGAATTGCTGCAGACCGTGAGTGCGGTGTTCTTCAATCTCAGCGAGTGCGAGAACAGCCCCGAGATGGAGGCCATCGAGGAGGAGGTGACACCCCTGCTCTCGGCCCATGGCGACGACATCGCCCTCAATGCCAAACTCTTCGCCCGCATCAAGGCAGTCTACGACCAGCGCGAAAGCCTCGACCTCAACCCAGAGCAGATGCGCCTCGTTGAGGAGACCTACAAGGGTTTCGTGCGCGGTGGCGCCAATGTGCCCGAAGAACAGCAAGCACGCTTCCGCGAGCTCAACGAGCAGATTGCCTCGCTCACTATGCGCTTCGCACAGAACGTCTTGAAGGCCACCAACGCTTATGTCAAAGAACTGCCCGACGGCACCAAGGTGACCCTCGACATGCCCACATGGGAACCCTTCATGCAGACCTGCCCCGACCGCAAGCTCCGCGAGGAGGTGTGGCACGCCTTCACCGACCGCTGCAAGGACGGTGAGTTCGACAACACCAAAATCATTGACACCCTGGTAAATCTGCGCCTCGAACGCGCCAACATCCTCGGCTTCCCCACCCATGCCGACTGGGTGCTCGACGACTGCCTCGCCAAGACGCCAGCCGCCGTCTACGACTGCCTCAACGCCATCTGGGGGCCCGCCCTCAAGGTGGCCAAACAGGAGCGCGACCTCTACCAGCGTATGCTTGAGAAGGACGAGCCCGGTGCCAAACTCCAGCCCTGGGATTGGCGCTACTATGCTGAGAAATATCGCGTTGAGAAGTACTGCCTCGACGACACCGTCGTGCGTCCCTACTTCTGCCTCGACAGCGTGCGCGAAGGTGCCTTCATGGTAGCCAACCGCCTCTACGGCCTCACCTTCACCGAGCGTACCGACCTGCCCACCTATGACAAGGAGGCCCGCTGCTTCGAAGTCAAGGACGGAGAACAGACCATCGGCATCCTCTACATGGACTTCCATCCCCGCGCCTCCAAGCGCAGCGGTGCCTGGATGACCGAGTTCCGCGGCCAGCACATCGACCGCCAGACTGGCGAGAATGTCATCCCCATCATCCAGGTGGTCTGCAACTTCACCAAACCTACAGCTGACAAGCCGTCGCTGCTCAACTTCGACGAGAGCGAGACCCTCTTCCACGAGTTCGGCCATGCCCTCCACGGCCTCCTCAGCAAGTGCACCTACCCCTCGCTGGCCGGCACCAACGTGCCGCGCGACTTTGTCGAGCTGCCCTCGCAGGTGATGGAGAACTGGTGCCGCCACCCGCAGGTGATGAAGATGTATGCGCATAACTACCAAACCGGCGAGGCCATCCCCGACGAACTCATCAACAAGATTGCCGCCGCCCAGACCTACGGCCAGGGCTTCATGACCACCGAGCTCCTTGCCGCCTCGCTGCTCGACATGAACTACTACAGCATAAAAGAGAAGCAGCACATTGACCCGATTGCCTTCGAGGAAGAATACCTCAACGGCATAGGCCTCATCCCCGAGATTATCAGTCGCTACCGCAGCCCCTACTTCCAGCACATCTTCACCACGGGCTATGATGCCGGCTACTACAGCTACACCTGGACTGCCATCCTCGATGCCGACGCCTTCGAAGCCTTTGCCGAGAGCGGCGACCTCTTCAACCCCGAGCTGGCCAAGAAGTTCCGTCACCTGCTCGAGAGCGGCAACACCGTCGAACCCATGGACCTCTACCGCGCCTTCCGTGGCAAAGACCCCAGCCCCAAGGCTCTGCTGAAACGTAAAGGAATGCTGTAATCAGTTAAGAGTTAAGAATTAAGAGTTAAGAATTAAAACTACTCATTATGGACAGCTATCGTCGTTTAACACGCAGCACCACCGACCGCCGTATCGCCGGCGTCTGCGGCGGTATTGCCAGCTACCTAAACATCGACCCAACAGTGGTACGCATTCTCTTCCTCATCGCGCTCCTCTTTGGCTCGCTAGGCTTTTGGGCCTACCTGATTATATGGATTGCAGCCCCCGAGGACAACCGTCTGGAACAATAACAAAAAAGCCCCGCCAATTGGCGGGGCTTTTCATTCATATTTGATTCATATCTGCTGCATCACCTGCTGTGCCAGTTCGTTGGCACGGGCCTCGGTAGCTGCCTCGCTGTAGATGCGGATGATAGGCTCGGTGTTGCTCTTGCGCAGGTGCACCCAGCCGTCGGCGAAGTCGATCTTCACGCCGTCGATGGTGGTCACCTTCTCCACACCGTTCATGCCGTTGTAGAGCTTGGCCACCTTGGCCAGCAGTGCGTCGACGTCCATGTCGGGAGTGAGGTCCTTGCGGTTTTTGCTGATGATATACTCGGGATAGGTCTTGCGGAGCTCGCTTACCTTCATACCCTTCTTGGCCAGGAGGGTGAGGAACAGCGCCACGCCCACGAGGGCGTCGCGGCCATAGTGCAGCTCGGGATAGATGACACCTCCGTTGCCCTCGCCACCGATAATGGCGCTGGTCTGCCGCATCAGTGTGGTGACGTTCACCTCGCCCACGGCGGCGGCGTTGTACTCGCAACCTGCATAGCGGCGAGTGACGTCGCGCAGGGCGCGACTCGACGAGAGGTTACTGACTGTGTTGCCGGGAGTGTGCTGCAGCACGTAGTCGGCCACGCTGACGAGGGTATACTCCTCGCCGAACATCTCGCCGGTCTCGCATACCAGTGCCAGACGGTCGACATCGGGGTCGACGACAATGCCGAGGTCGCAATGGTTCTGGCGCACGCAGTCGCTAATCTGCGTCAGGTTCTGCGGTATCGGCTCGGGATTGTGTGCGAAATGGCCCGTAGGCTCACAGTTCAGCTCCACCACATCCTTGACACCCAGCTTGCGCAGCAAGCGCGGAATTGCCAGTCCGCCAGTCGAGTTCACTGCATCTACAGCCACCCTGAAGCCAGCCTTACGGATGGCCTCGACGTCGACAAGCTGCAGACCAAGCACGCGCTCGATATGGCGGTCGATCCAATCTTCCTCAACAGTCACCTGTCCGAGGTCGTCCACCTCGGCATAGTTCACCTCGCCGCTGTCGGCCAGACGCAGAACCTCCTTGCCCTCGGCGTCGCTGATAAACTCGCCTTTGCTGTTGAGCAGTTTCAGTGCGTTCCAATGCTTTGGGTTGTGGCTTGCGGTGATAATGATGCCACCGTCGCAGTGTCCGTCTATAACGGTCATTTCCGTCGTCGGAGTGGTGCTCAGTCCAGTCTCCAGCACATCGACACCCATTCCCTGCAGGGTACCCACCACAAGGCGGTCGACCATGGCGCCCGAAAGGCGTGCATCGCGACCCACAGCCAGACGCAGACGGCGACCAGGGTTGGCCCCTTTGAGGAAAGTGGCAAAAGCTGAAGTGAACTTCACAACATCGAGGGGCGTGAGGCCCTCGCCAGCGGGACCGCCAATGGTGCCGCGAATACCGGAAATGCTTTTTATCAAGCTCATGTTATATTGTTTTACGTTTTACGTTTTACGTTTTACGTTTTACGTTTGAGGTTTGAGGTTTGAGGTTATTTCTTCGGACGCATGATGATGAACGGCACGAGGCACTCTTCCATCGAGATGCCACCGTGCTGGAAGGTGTTCATATAGTACTTAACATACTCGTTGTAGTTGTTCGGGTAGGCGAAGAAGTCGTTCTCGTGGCAGAAGATGTAGGGACTCGTCACATGGCGGCGAGGCAGGAAAAGCTTTGCGGCATCGCCCTCATACACCTGCTTGGGGTCGTAGTCGAGCAGGCGGCCCTGCTTGTAACGCAGGTTCACACTGATGTCGCGGTCGCCCTTCACACGCACCGGCCGGTCTATGCGCACGCTCCCATGGTCGGTAGTGATGATGATATTCACATCCTTCTCGCTCAACGCTTGCAGCATCTCCATAAGCGGCGAATGCTCCATCCACGACAGCGTCAGCGAGCGGTAGGCCTTCTCGTCGTCGGCCAGCTCGCGCACTATGTCGCTGTCGGTCCTTGCGTGCGAGAGCATGTCGATAAAGTTGTAGATGATGACATTCAATGGCGACTGCATCAGCTCGGGCACACGGTCGACGAGGCGCTTGCCATACTGCGCATTGAGCACCTTGTTGTAGCTGTGCTTCAGGCCAAAGCCGTGACGGCGCAACTGCTCGCCAAGCAATTCGCTCTCGTATTGGTTCTTCCAACCCTGTTCGTCCTCGTTCACCCAATACTGCGGGTACTTCTTCTCTATCTCGCTAGGCATCAAGCCGGCAAACATAGCGTTGCGCGCAAACTGCGTCGTAGTGGGCACTATGGTGTAATATATATCGTCGCGCTCCACGCGGTAGTACTGTTCAAGCAACGGCTGCACGAACTTCCACTGGTCATATCGGAAATTGTCTATCACCAACAGGAATGTCGGCCGTCCCTCTTTCAGCAACGGGAACATATTCTCTCTCAAGACCGTAGTGCTCATCAAGGGCTTCTCGTCGCTGCCCGAGAGCCATCCCTGGTAATGCTCCTCATAGTAGCGGCAGAACTGGCGGTTGGCTTCTTCTTTCTGCGAGATGAAGATATCGTGTATCGACGGGTCGTCGGTGCTGGCAAGTTCGATGTCCCAATACACCAGACGACGATACAATTCTATCCATTCCTGCCAGTCGAGCCTACCGCCAAGCTGCATGCCTATCTCGCGGAACTGCTGCTGGTAGTTCATCGTGCTGTGCTCGCTCTGCAGGCGACGCAACTCGGTGTGTTTCTTCACCGTAAGCAGAATCTGGTTGGGGTTCACTGGCTTTATGAGGTAGTCGCTAATCTTGCCGCCGAGGGCATCTTCCATTATATGCTCCTCTTCGCTCTTGGTAATCATCACCACGGGCAGCTGCGGCCAACGTTCCTTGATTATTCTCAACGTGTCTATACCGCTGAGGCCCGGCATCTGCTCGTCGAGGAAAACCAGATCGGCACGCCGCTCCTCCAGCTCGTCGAGGGCATCGCGACCCGACTGCACGGGTATCACATCGTAGCCTTTATCCTTAAGAAACAATATATGTGGCTTCAACAACTCAATCTCGTCGTCGGCCCACAGTATGGTGACATTGCTCATAATTCCAGTTTTACCGATAATAACTCACAAATCATCTTTTTATTGCGTCCGGGCTCACCAAAAAAGATGTTTTCTCTTGCCTGTTCTTTCATCGAAAAAAGCTTACAAAAAACGGAGAAAAAGTCGTTTTCACCCCATTTTTAGCCCCGGACAGCACCCCTGGAAATCAGCACCTAAGCAGCACCCTCTCTTACTATACTCCTACCAATCGACTATATTACTCCTTAATAACACCTAGCAAAGTAGGAGATGACATATTTAATAATAGTAGACAACAATATTTTTTTCACCTGAAGGTGGCTAGGCATCCCTGGCATACCCCTGCCTTGCGCCCAGCGTGGCCACAGTGCTGCCGAGCGCCACCCCATGATGCGGCACCTACATCGTCTGCCTCCACCCACCGATGGGCGCCTCTTCGCAGAGGCCGATAGTGCATTGGGGGTTGCGCATGTGGAAGTTTTTGCGTATCTTTGCAGTCGCAAAAAGGAACGTCAATACAGCGCTGCAAATTGATACTTAACGACATATACGAGAACAGCCAACTGGTGGGCACGCTGGTCGAGCGGCTGGAGGGCCAACGGGTGAGGTTGCATGTCGACGGCATGACGGGGTCGCTGCCATCGGTGACGATAGCCGCAGTGGCCAGACGCATGCCGACAAGGAGCCACCTTGTGATTGCCCCAACCAAGGAGGAGGCCTTCTACCTGTCGAACGACCTGGAGGCACTGGGCAGCAACGTAATGCTATTCCCGACAAGCTACCGCAAAGCCTACCGATACAACGAAGAGGAGACCGAAAACGCCAACGTACTGCTGCGTTCGGAAGTGATGAAGGAAATGGCCGCTGGACGTCCGGTAGTGGTGGTAAGCTATCCGGAAGCGCTGAGCGAGAAAGTGGTTGGCAGCCGCACGCTGCTGAAGAACACACTGCGCATAGCGCGAGGTGACAAGCAGGACATGTGGGATATAGTTGAGCGATTGCAGGAACTGGGCTTCGAGCGCGAGGACTTCGTGGTTGAACCCGGCCAGTATGCGGTGCGCGGTGGCATAGTGGACGTATACAGCTATGCCTCAGACCTACCCTACCGCATCGAGTTTTTCGACGACGAGGTGGACTCGCTGCGCACCTACGATGCCGTGAGCCAGCTGAGTGTGAAGCAGCTGGATCGCGTGGAGATTGTGCCCAATTTGGGAGTAGAGAGAGACGGGCAGGTGGTGGAGAGCAAAGTGTCGCTGCTGGAATATATGGCCGAGGGCGACACGGTGTGGGTGCAGAGCCTGATGCAGGTGGCCCAACGTGTGGAGGCCCTGATGGACGAAACACGCAAGGCCTACAACGAGCGTCTGGCCGACAAGGAACACCCCATAGCTGGCACCCTCCCCGAGCCGGAGACCATGAGTTGCACTGCCAACGAGGTGCTGCACCGCATGCTTGACATGAAGATTGTGGAATATGGCAACAGCCACTATTTCAGCAACGAAGAGAAGCTGTCGACAAACAGCGAACCGCAACCCGTGCTGAACAAACAGTTCGACCTGCTTGCCAACACCCTGGGGCGCTATGCCGAAGAGGGATACCGACTGATAATAACCGTAAGCAACGACAGTCAGGAACGCCGCCTGCGCAAAATACTGGACGAAGGCGAAAACAACTCAACTTTCAACTTCCAACTTTCAACTTTCAACTTATCCCACGGTTTCATCGACCACGACGAAAAGGTGCTATGCTTCACCGACCACGAAATCTTCGAACGCTACCATAAATACACCGTAAAAGACCTGCGCGCCACCCACGAAGCAATGACGCTGAAAGAGCTGTTCGAACTGAAGCCAGGCGACTATGTGACGCACATAGACTACGGCGTGGGTCGTTTCAGCGGGTTGGAAAAGGTGACCCGTGACGGCAAGAGCCAGGAGCTGATACGATTGATATACAAGAACAACGATGTGCTGTATATCTCCATCCACGGACTGCACAAGATTAGCCGCTATGTGGGACGCGAGGGCGAGGCTCCACAGCTGAACCGTTTGGGCAGCAACACCTGGCAGGTGCTCAAGGCCAAGACCAAGCGGCAGGTGAAAGACATCGCCAAAGACCTCATCGCCCTCTACGCCAAACGCAAAGCCTCACGTGGTTTTGCCTTCAGCGGCGACAGCTCGATGCAGACCGAACTGGAAGCCTCGTTCATCTACGAGGACACGCCCGACCAGCTGAAGGCCTCGGTGGCCGTGAAGCACGACATGGAAGAGCCGTATCCCATGGACCGCCTGGTGTGCGGCGATGTGGGTTTCGGCAAGACCGAGGTGGCAATACGCGCTGCCTTCAAGGCCTGCTGCGACGACAAGCAGGTCGCCGTGCTTGTGCCTTCGACGGTGTTGGCCTTCCAACACTACAACACCTTCTGCCAGCGCCTGAAAGGGATGCCGGTCCGTGTGGACTACTTGAACCGCTTCCGCACCACCAAAGAGAAGACACAGATTTACAAGGATGTGGCCGATGGCAAGATTGATATCCTTATCGGCACCCACGCCATAACCAACAAAGAGCTGAAGTTCAAAGACCTCGGCCTGCTCATCATAGACGAAGAGCAGAAGTTCGGCGTCAGCGTAAAGGAGAAACTGAAGCAGATGAAGGTAGGCGTAGACTGCCTCACCCTCACCGCCACCCCCATACCGCGCACCCTGCAGTTCTCGCTGATGGGTGCACGCGACCTCAGTGTAATACAGACTCCGCCGCCAAACCGGCAACCAATAGAAACCGAACTCAGCGACTTCAGCGAGGAACTGATACGCGACGCCATCATGTTCGAGATGAGCCGCGGCGGACAAACCTTCTTCATCAGCAACCGTGTGGAGAACCTACCCGAGATGGCAGGCCTGGTGCAGCGACTGGTGCCCGACGCCCGCGTGGCAATGGCGCACGGCAGGATGGACGGCAAGGATGCAGAAGAGACGCTGATGCGCTTCCTCGAGGGCGAAATAGACGTTCTGGTGGCCACCTCGATAGTAGAGAACGGACTGGACATACCGAACGCCAACACAATGATTATCAACAATGCCCACCAATTCGGACTAAGCGACCTTCACCAGATGCGCGGCCGCGTGGGGCGTTCGAACCGCAAAGCCTTCTGCTATCTGCTCATCCCGTCATACTTGACCCTCACCGACGACGCACAACGACGCCTGAAAGCTATCGAAGAGTTCTCGACCATTGGCAGCGGCTTCAACATAGCCATGCGCGACCTCGACATACGCGGCGCGGGCAACATCCTCGGTGCCGAACAATCGGGCTTCATCAGCGAGATAGGCTACGATATGTACCACAAGATACTGAACGAGGCCATAGAAGAGCTGAAAGAGAGCGACTTTGCCGACCTCTTCGCCGAAGAGGCCGCCGAGCGCAAAGAATATGTGCGAGAATGCACCATTGAGACCGACCTCGAGGTGCTGATACCTGACGACTATGTGACATCGGTTAGCGAACGCCTGCTGCTGTACAAGGAGCTTAACGACCTCTCGACCGAGGAGGAACTGGCAGAATACCGTCGCCGGCTGGAAGACCGCTTCGGTCCAGTACCCAACGAGGTCGACGAACTAATCGAGACCATCACCCTGCGTCGCATGGCCAAGGAGTTTGGTATTGAGAAGCTGATACTGAAGCAGGAACGCATGGTGTGCCACCTGGTGAGCAACCAGCAGAGCCCCTTCTACCAGAGTCCCAACTTCATGAAGCTGATTCAATATGTGCAGGCCAATCCGCGTCGCGCCGCATTGAAGGAGACACCCGAGCGCTTGAGTTTGAGCATAGCCAATGTGAAGAGCATCGACGCCGCACTTGAGCAACTGAAGCTGCTGACACAATAAAAAAGGAGTCAGGACACCGGTCTTGACTCCCTCTTCTCTTTTCTTTAAAATCTTTAGCACTACTGCACGTCGCGCTCGTCCATGGGCTGTGCCAGCTGGCCAGTATAGTTGCCCTTGCTGTCGAACTCCATACGTATGAACTTCTTGTCGCGTGTACCCTTGATCTTCTGGCTGACGACAACGTAAGTGTAGGGTTTGGGTTTCTTGCCATCGGGACCACGGAACTTCGAGTTGTACTCGTAGACCACCATCTTCTCGATGCTGTATTTCTCGCCGTTGAACTTCTCGGCCAAGAATTTCAGGATACCGTTGTTGTAGCGCTCCTTGAGTAGGGTCTTGCCGGTCATGATGGGCTTGTTGTCGTCGATGGTGTAGACCGACTCCATCTTCACCTTCTGCACGTTGGTGAAGTAGGCCACAGCGTAGTCCTGACCATTGAGCACACGGTAAACCCAGTTCACGGCGCCCTTGGTGCGGCGGCCCATCGACTTCTCGAAGTGGTCGAGAATCTCCTGGCTGGGAGTGAACTGCTCCACCTGCGGCTCGTCGACCTTCGGGGCAGGGCGCTGACGCTGGCGGCTGCTCTCGGTGCCGGTCTTCTTGCTCACCTTCTCGTCGTCGGCGTCGGGATTGTTATGAGTATAGTAGTCGCGCTTCACGGCATCGGGGTCGGGGGCGTTGCTCTTCATCAGTTTGCCGCGGGTGTCGAACACCATTTCGCAATCGTTCTCTGCAATACCCTTTTTCACTATTATCATGCGATAGTAGTTGTCGCCGTTCATCTCTTCCACATACTCGACACTTTTCACCCTGTAGCCGGGATAGTTGTTGACAAAGTATGAGTTCATCATAGTGGGGCACTCTTCCTCCTTGACGGGGAACGAGCTGTACTGCCAGTCGCCACCGGCGGTGAAATAGGCGCGGCCATTCTGACCGTCGATGACAAGCTCGGCGATGTACTGGCCGGGGGCCTGGTACCATGTGCGCACCTTGTAGCTGTCGTAGGTTTTCTCCAGAGCCAGCAGCACGCTACGCGGCACGGCGGTTTCCTTGATTTTGGTCTGCGCACCTGCCACCAGCGGCAGCACCATGAGCAGAGCAATGATTATCTTCTTCATATCTCAGTATTGTTTGATTGCTTTATTGTTCGCTTGTTTGAGTAATTAGTATCTCCAACCTGTGTTTTATTGCATCTATTCGACTGCACTTGCACATGCTGCGGTCATTTGAACAGCACATCCTTGCGGTCGGGGCTGATGCTCACGGCTGCTATCTGCACGCCTGTCTGCTTCTCGATGGCGGCCAGATAGTCTTTCAGCGCCTCGGGCAGCGCATTGTAATCCGTGATGCCCTGCAGGCTCTGCTTCCACCCCTTGAAATTGGTGAGCACAGGCTCGATGGGCAGCGTATTGTATTCGAAGGGTATCTCGCCCGTCAGTTCGCCGTTCACATCGTAGGCGGTGCACATCGATACGGTGTCGAAATCGTTCATCACGTCGGGCTTGGTGACGTAGAGTTCGGTGATTCCGTTGATCATGCAGGCATAGCGCAGCGCAGGAATGTCGATCCAACCGCAGCGGCGCGGACGCCCCGTGGTGGCACCGTATTCGTGTCCCAACTCGCACAGGCGACGGCCTGTCTCGTCGAACAGCTCGGTGGGGAAGGGACCTGCACCCACACGTGTGCAGTAGGCTTTCGTGATACCCATCACACGGCCAATGGTGCTGGGGGCAACGCCGAGGCCGGTGCAAACGCCAGCGGTGATGGTGTTGCTGCTGGTGACAAAGGGATAGGTACCAAAGTCGATGTCGAGCATCATAGCCTGTGCACCCTCGGCAAGCACCTTCTTGTCTTCCTTCAGGCACTGGTTGATGAAATACTCGCTGTTCACCAGGCGGAACCGTTTCAGGGTCTCCAGGCTCTCCATCCACACCTTCTCGTATTCTTCGAGGCTCATGCCGTCGATGCGGAAGGTAGCTATGTCGAAGCCCAGGGTCTGTGCCTGGCGCACGTGCTGCTCCTTGAGCAGTTCGTAGCGCTCGCGGAAGTCGCCGGCCAGCGTGTCGCCGACGCGGATACCCGTGCGGGCAATCTTGTCGGTGTAGGCGGGGCCGATGCCCTTCAGGGTCGAGCCAATCTTCATGTTGCCCTTGGCCTGCTCGTTGGCGGCATCCATCATGCGATGGCTGGGCAGGATGAGGTGAGCCTTCTTCGAGATGAAGAGGTTCTGTGTGGCATCGACACCCTTGGCTGCAAGCTCCTCAATCTCCTGACGGAAGATGCGAGGTTCTATCAACACGCCGTTGCCGATGAGGTTGATTTTGTCTTTATGGAATATGCCGCTCGGGATGATATGCAGCACATGCTTCATACCGTTAAACTCGAGCGTATGACCTGCATTGGGGCCACCCTGGAAACGGGCCACAACATCATAGTTCGGGGTCAGCACATCGACAATTTTACCCTTGCCTTCGTCGCCCCACTGAAGTCCAAGAAGGACATCTATCTTCGTCATTTTCTTTCTATTATAGCCTTAAAAATAAATTTTCCGCACACAATCGCGCACACTTTTCACGGTGCAAATTTACATATTTTTTTCCACACGCACGCAGAAAATATAAAAACATATCAACAAACATGCTGGCGAAAGTTCAAATGTCCAAGAGAAAGCACCGCCACGAACATCCCCCGAACTCCCTGACAACCACCTCTGTTCCTATGCTGTTCTTATGTTGTTCTTATGTTGTTCTTTAGTTTTTTTCTAAAGAACAACATAAGAACAACATATTATCAATATAAGAACCAAGCGCTTGCACACCTACTCAGAAGGGTGTGTAAAACAATCTGGGGAAAATGGATTATAGCTAGGGCTAACGCCTTATTTCTGACGACTCTCCAGCCACTTGCGGTTGAAGTTCATGTACCACAGCTCGCAGGGGCCGTCGGGGTTGAGCTCGACGTAGGCGCCGACAGAGCTGTCGGGGAGCAACGTCATCGAGGAGTAGACCGATGGGCCGGCATAGAGGGTGACGGGTGAGTGCCACGATGCGCCCTCGTCGGTTGAGAAAAAGATACTTACATTCTCGCGCTGCATGGAGTTGGTGATGCTGTGGAGGATGGTACTGTCGTTGAGGCGCAGCAACTCGCCGTTGCAGGCGTTGACGGTCATCTCGGGCCATGTGCCCTGGGTGCCCCACGTCTCGCCATCGTCGACCGAGGTGTTGTATCCGCGAGCACCGCTGCGACGTACGCTGATAAGGATGCGACCGTCGTTGAGCTGGAGCAGTTTGGCCTCGTCGCCACCCTCGAAGGCCATGGCGGAGCGGTGCCACGACTGGCCATTGTCGTCGCTGTAGATAACGAAGTTGTCGCTCACCGTGCTGTTCTTGCGGCGCACGGCGGCGGCAAAAAGCAGACGTCCGGCATGGTTCCCCCGGGTGAGTCGCAGGCCGTTGCCCGAGGCCACGAAGGCGGCCTCATAGTTGCCTAGCGAGGCGTCGCCCCAGAGGGCGCTGGTGATGTTGACTGGAGAGCTCCAGTTGCGGCCGTTGTCGGTACTGCGTACAGCATACACGCTGATGGGGTTGGATGCCGTGGACTGGAAGTAGCCGTTGCCGCCGGCGAAGAGGCAGAGCACAGCGCCATCGTAGGTGGTGACGAGCGCCGGGTCGCCGTAGCCATGTCCGACGCCGGTGCCCTGCACGATGGTGACGGGCTGACTCCATGTACGGCCGCCGTCAGCGCTGCGACGGCATAGGATGTCAATATCCTGTGGCAGGTCGCCTTCGTTGAACTTACGCTTGTCGTTGACGGCCAGCAGGGTGCCATCGTCGAGACAGATGATGGCAGGTATGCGGTAGTTGGTGGAACCGTAGTCGCCTGGAGCATAGAGGCGCTGCTGGTAGAAGAAAGCCGTGTCGACAACAGGCTCCGGCGTTGTGTCGGCGGAGGAGTCGACCACATTGGTCGGGTCTTTGTGGCACGCTATGGCAAGGAGGGCCAACAATATAGTTGAAAGTTGAAATTTGAGAATTGAAATTTTATGTATCATCAGCTTGCGATTAATTCCATTTGAAAGTTCGATTCCAAAGGTGGCTGTTGTAGTCGGCGTTGAGGCGGTTCATGATATGGTAGAGCGGTGTCTGGCCTTTTATGTATTTGATTCCACGGCGGTCGGCCTCGCGATATATAAGGACAATGACATCTTCGTTATCATCGTGGTGGAAGAGCACCACGATCAGCATGTAGAGCAAAACGGCCGACTGTACCACAGGCACCATCCACCATGGTATTTCTTCTTCTATGGCCATCCATACGGCCACCACCGTAGCAGGAACTCCTATTATAAGGCACATGATAGCAGCGCTCTTAAAATAGTGCATCCTCACAGCTTTGCGATCCCCCTCGCACACGCTCTGCGGCCATATGGAACGCAACAGCTTCAAGTCGTTCCTAAAAGCATCGATATCATTCTCTGTATAGCTAGTGTGCAGATGTCCAGCACGACGCTGCGCCGACGTGCGCCGGCGCCCGCGATAGCGTGGGTCACGGTGCTGCGCCATAGGGCTTTACTGGTCGCGTTTGGCCTTGAACCACTCGACGAACTTGGGCAGGTCGTCCAACGCCTGGAAGCCTGCCTTGAAGGGTTCCTCGGGCACGGGGACGGTCTCCATGTAGCCGATGAGCGTGGCGCAGTCGAACTCGCCGATAAGGGCCTCGAGGGTGACATAGACGCCCACCTGGAAGTCCTCGTCGTCGGGATTGCTGCCCTCGACGGCTATGCGCAGGCCAAGCATCTCGGGCTCCTCTTCGCATTCTAGCTGCTGAAAGTACATCTTGCGGGTGTCGAAGAGGTAGCGGTCGAAGCGCACCTTTAGTTCTGTGCCCATGGGTTGCTTGAAGGCCACGAACTCCCACCAGTCGAGGTCGGGGGCGTTGTCGACAAGTTCCACCACATAGCGGAAGAGGTCGGTGTCGCCTTCGGCGCTGAAGGTGAGGGTGCGACCATTGGCGGTGGCATCGCCAATCTCGTAGCTCAAGCCGTCGCAATACTTGGTGAGCTGGTACTGCAGGGCGTTCTCCAACTGCTGACGTTCTTTCTCTTCGAGGTCGCCGAGGGCCACCAGCTGCTCGTTGTGGTCCAGGAACCACTGCCAGAATTGATTTACTTTATCCATAGTTTTAAGACAATATTCTTTTCTGTTTTAAAGACAATCCTCTTTCATTTTTTAAAGACAACATAGACAACTAAGACAACTTGAAAAACGCACATGCTTTTTTCTTATTTAACCCTGTTAAATGTTATGTTGTCATCATATTTGTTTCTCAAATATTTCCCTTCTGTGTTTACTATCTGATTTGTCGTGTTGTCGTAGAAATACCGTTCTACTTCGGCATATAACGGGGCAAAGTTGACAAGTATGCCCACCTTTGGCTTCACTATATGCATATAGTTGAACAATTGCGCCCGGTGTTCCATGTCAAGCGTCTTGACAGATTTCAACTCGACAATTACTGATTTTTTACAAAGAAAATCGAGATAAAACAGCGACTCCATCTTTTGGCCGCGATACGTAGGATGCACTGTGACCTCCCGTTCAAAGGGAATCTCCATCGCTTTCAGTTCAATGCCCAACCCCTCCTGATACACTTTCTCGTTCAATCCAGGTCCGAGTTCTTTCTTGACATTGTATATTGCACCTACAACATCAAAGCATTCATCTTTATATTCCTCTATGTTTATCATACATTAAGCCTGCGTAGCCGAAACGCCATTGGCGTTTCCCTGTTGTCTCTGTTGTCCCTGTTGTCTTCTAAATAATAACCTTTGTCTTTAAATAATAATCGCTTCGGGTGTGAGGGTTATGTTGAATTTAAGTCTTACGTCGTCTTGGATGGCGGCAGCGAGGGCACGCACCTCGTCGCCAGTACAGCCGCCGGCGTTATAAAGCACCAGGGCATTCTTCGGCCATACCCCTGCCCTGCCCTGCGTGCGGCCTTTCCAACCGGCACGGTCTATCAACCAGCCAGCCGATAGTTTATAGCCTTCTGGTGCCTGGTGGGCGTCAGGCATATCGGGATATTCTGCTTTGAGGCGCCTGTAAGTTGCGTCGTCGACCACGGGATTCTTGAAGAAGCTTCCTGCGGAGCCGTGTTCTTCGGGACGCGGCAGTTTCTGCCAACGCATAGCGGTGATACTGTCGCGCAGCTGCTGCGCCGTGTCGTGTGGCAACCCTTCGAGGGCCTTGTAGCTCAAGTTGGGCACGTATTCTTTGTGCAGACGGTAGGTGACATAAAGGATGATGTAGCGGTTGGGATGGTGCTTGAACATCGAGTCGCGATAGGCGAAACGGCACTCCTCGTTGCTGAAACGGCAGCGGTGTCGCTCCTCCAGGTCGTAGGCCTCCACACACTCGATGAAGTCCTTGGCTTCGGCGCCATAGGCACCAACGTTCTGCACTGCCGAGGCGCCGACGGTGCCAGGAATAGCCGAGAGGTTCTCCAACCCATAGAGACCGTGGTCGAGCGACCACTGCACCAGGTCGTCCATCACCATGCCACCCCAGGCGGTTAAAGTTGAAAGTTGAAAGTTGAAAGTTGGAAGTGGCTGGTTCGCAAGTGCAACCACGATGCCGTCGTAGTCTTTAGTGAAGACCATATTGCTGCCTCCGCCAAGCAGAAGCACCTCGCCTTCCAGCGGCGGCACATCGTCGCCGGGTTCCAGCAGCACCAGCCTACGTGCCTTCACATCGATGCCGAAGGTATTGTATGGCTTTAAGGATATGTTCTCTAATATCTTCACCGCTAAAAATCTTTAACCCTTACAGCTCTTGCACAGGAAATTTAAAGTAGGTGTCGGGATAAGGTTCGTCCTTCAGTGTGAAGTGCCACCACTCGCAGTCGTAGGGCTTGAAGCCGTGGGCCAGCATGGCACGGCGCAGTATCATGCGGTTCTCGAACTGCTGGGCCGTCAACATACCGTTCTCGCCGGTATATTCTCCCGTCTCGGGATTGCCGCAGTAGTCGGGATGGCTCTCGCGGCCAAACCAGTCGAAGGTGCCGCCCATGTCGACCTCCTTCTCGGTGCGCATGTCGAAGATGGTGAGGTCGAGCGTCGAGCCGCGCGAATGGCCGCTGCGGGTGGCGATATAGTCTTTGATGAAGAGGCTGTCCTTCGACTCGTTGGGATAGAAGTATGGCTTCATCAACGTGTCGGCAATGTCCTTGCCCCAACGCACGAAATGGTCGACGCCACACTGCGGACGATAGGCGTCGTAGATCTTCAGGCGGTAGCCCTGGGCCTTGAGGTCGTCGCTGACGGCACGCAAGCTGTCGGCAGCTTTGCGCGTGAGGAGCGCCGTGGGCTGAAGGTATCCGTCGATACGGGCACCGACGAAGTTGTAGGTGCCGAAATAGCGTATCTCGAGGATGGCGTCGGGTACCACATCGGTGATATTGACAAACTCGGTCGAGTCGAGTTCAGGCTCGGTGGATTTCGTGCAGCAGGCCGTCAGAAGACCAACGGCTAATGCAGCAACAACAATCAATACTTTTTTCATCATTAATATGTTTCTTGGTTAATCTTCAGGGTTCTTGGGTCCCATCTCCTTACGCGGACGGCGGAGCGGCGGCACATAGCCGGGATGGAACACCTTGAGCTGCTTTAGCAACAGTCCTGCCGCCAGCATAGCTCCCAGCACGTCGCACACCGTGCAGGTGATCCACACTCCGGTGAGGCCGTCGCCGCCCATCGACACACGGATGGCGGGAATGACGAACATCAGCGGGATGAGGAAGAGCACCTGGCGCGAAAGTGAGGTGGTGATTGCTATCCACGGCTTGTCGATGCTCTGGAAGAACTGCGAGTTGGCAATGGTGAATGCTATCAGGGGCATCATCACGTTGAGGTAGCGCATGGCTGGCACGCCGATGTCTATCAGTTCCGCGCTGTCGGTGAAAGCCCTCAATATCAAGCGTGGCAACAGCATAGCCAAGGCTGCACCCAACACGCCAGCACCGATGTTCCACTTCTGCGTGAGCACGAAGACATCGCGCAGACGGTGGTTATGACCTGCACCGTAGTTGTAGCCTGCAATGGGCTGCATACCCTGGCAGATGCCGAGCATCAGCATGACAAGGAACGAGCAGTAGGTGTTGACAATACCATAGGCGCCCACGGCATAGTCACCGCCGTAGCGTATCAGCTGGCGGTTCAGCAGTGCCACGACAAACGAGGCGGCGAAGTTCATCAGGAAGGGGCTCATGCCTATGAGCAGCACGTTGCGAAAGATGTAAAGCTTCGGTGCCCAAGCATGACGTTTGAAGCGTATGAACGAGGTTGGCTGCACAAAATGGAGCACAGCCACCACAGCGGTGCTGAACATCGATATGGTGGTTGCTGTGGCGGCACCTGCAATGCCCCACCCCAGCACCATGATAAACAGTGCGTCGAGGAAGATATTTAGCACCGCGCCACCTGCCATTATCCACATGCTCTTGGTGGGATAGCCGCTGGCACGTATCAGTCCCGTGAGGTTGAAGGTCACGGTGGTGAAGAACATGCCTGGCAGAACTATCTGCATATACTGGCGGGCAAAGCCTATGGTGTCGGCCGATGCGCCGAAAAGTTGCAGTATGCGGTCCATGAAGAGGTAGCCGCCAACGACGAATAGGAATCCGAAGAAGAAGGTGAGCAGCATGCTGTTGCCCAGTATCTTCTCGGCCCAGCGCACATCCTTGCGGCCCAGCACTATGCTCATGCGGCTCGAAGCACCCACGCCAACCAGCGAACCGAAGGCATGGATGATGTTCATGATGGGCAGCGTGATTGCCAGTCCGGCAATGGCCATAGCTCCCACATACTGGCCCAAGAATACACGGTCCACTATATTGTATATCGATGCCACAACCTGCGTGATTACCGCCGGCAGCGCATATTGCCACAACAATGTGCCGATAGGTTTGGTCTCCAGTTCTTTAGTATTGTCCATTGTATTTTGTTAATAACGACACAAATGCGTTTATATTGCGTCAAAAGTTCACCACCACTATTGTCGACAGGCGCCAGTCTTGGAACAGTCCTTCCACGCCGACGTTATCTATGCCGCTGCCTTCGATACCCAGCTCCGCGGCACTCATGGCGTTGGCCGAATGGAAGTAGTACAGGTTGTGTCGGTACTGTGTGCCGAAGAACACCCTGCCTATCGTGAAGCCCAAGGCGCCGCCGAAGGTGGCGTTGGGTGCCAGCTGGCCGGTGATTCTCACATTGTCGCTCTCGCTCCATGGCATAGCCGTCAGGTTGCTGTACACTGTGAGCATGGGCAGGATGGTCAGGTTGAGTGTAATATTGAAGAGGCCCTTGTCGCGCGGCCCCGTGGGGTCGTGGTGCACGAAGACAATGTTGTGCGAATAACCCGCACCCACCGAGCTCTGAAAGTTCCTATAGCCCTTGAAATCCGAGAGCATCAGTATGGCGTCGCCTTGCTGGTGTTCCAATGCACTGAGCAGCATACCAGCGCATATCATCAGCGAGCCTGCCGACCGCCGCTGCACCATGTCGCACTTATAGGCCGCCGTGTAGGCGAAGCGATTGCGCCGTATGGTCCAGTAGGCATCCACGTTCAGCCGACTAACGGCGCAGGGGTTGCTCGTCTGCGACTCACTGACGGCGTGCCACTGCGTGGTGCCGAGGGTGTCAATGGTCATGGTGTTTTTGGCATACTGGCTTATGCGGTAGGCGCTCACTCTGATGCCCCATTTATGCCCTTGATAGCCAAAGTTGAGGCTTGTGGTGGTAGCTGCATTGGCAGGCCAGGTGAATAATCCGAAACCCAGTCCAAGCTTGCCATAGCCCAATCCCATGCCGAAGCCACCGTTGATGTTCTCGCTCATATTGCTGGTGATGGTCGACGGCACCTGGGCAGTGGCGGTCACGTTGCCCTCGCCGTCGCGCTCGTAGCAGGTCATGTCGAAGCCCGACTTCAGGTCCACGCTGACGCGCTGCAGCGCACCGTCCAGGCTCACCTGGAAGCGCACCGGATGCTGATAGATATAGCTGCTGTCGAACTGGTCACCCTCCCTCAGCCACAGCACAAAGCGCTGCCACAGCCCTTGCGCCGACAGCGGAGCACATGGCAGAACGATGAGCAGAGTCAACAGTGCTATGCGCAATGCCTTCATCAACCTTTGATTCTGTTCTTCAGCGCCATGATAGCGTTAAAAGCCACCAACCCGTTGGCCAGTTCCAGACTGCGCTCGTCGACCATCAGGTCGGGGCGGTGCAGATTGCTGAACGGAGTGCCGGGCTCGTGAATACCAATGCGGAAATAGCAGGCTGGTATTTTCTGGGCGAAGAAGGCGAAGTCCTCGGCCGTCATCCTCGGGTCGAGCCACTCCACATTCTCCTCGCCCACGTATGCGCAGGCGTTGTCGTGCACTTGCTGTGTGCAAGCGTCGTCGTTGAAGACGTATGGGTAGCCGTAGTCTATAAACAGGTCGCACTCTGCGCCCATGGCATCAGCCACGCCAGTGCTTATCTTGCGAATCTTCTCGTGGGCCTCGAGGCGCCACTTCTCGTCGAAGGTGCGTATGATGCCCTCCATCTTCACCGTGTCGGGAATGATGTTGGTGCGTCCGCCGACCTCCTGAATCTTGCCAATGGTCAGCACCGTGGGCATCATGGGTGCGGCATTGCGGCTCACCACCTGCTGCAGGGCTATCACTATATGGCTGGCCACCACTATGGGGTCTACGCTCATGTGCGGCGTTGCGCCGTGGCCACCCTTGCCCTTCACGGTCCAATAAAGCTCGTCGGTCGAAGCCATGTACTTGCCCTTGCGCATGCCCACCTTGCCGCAGTCCATCTCGGGCAGGCAGTGGAACGAGTAAATCTCGTTGGGCACGACATCCTTGAACAGACCGTCTTCCATCATCATGCGGGCACCGCCGGGATACTTCTCCTCGCTAGGCTCGAAGATGAACATCAGCGTACCGCTGAACTGGTCCTTCAGCTGCGTCAGTATCTTGATGGCACCCAGCAACGAGCAGGTGTGCATGTCGTGTCCGCAGGCGTGCATCACACCAGGCTTCTCGCTGGCAAAAGGCAAACCGGTGCACTCCGTGATGGGCAATGCGTCATAGTCCGACCGCAGCGCCACGCAGTAGCTGTCGGGTTCCGTGCCTCCGCGCAGCATGGCCATCACGCCGGTCTTGCCGATGCCGGTCCTTGGCTCCAGCCCCATCTCGCGCAGCCGTTCGGCCACAAACTCCATGGTGCCGTATTCCTCTTGGCTCAGGTCTGGGTGGCGGTGCATCCACCTACGCCACTCTATCACCTCCTCACGCTGTGCATGTGCCAACGCTTTTATATCATCTATAATCATAATCACTTAATTTTCAACTTTCAACCTTCAACTTTCAACTCTCTTTGCCATGCAAAGATACGACTTTTTTATATATTATACACAATATAGTTATCCACAACTCGTTATTATCACATCAAAGCATTCGAGCAATCAAACATTCACGCAATATGAACATCATCATCACCGGCGGTGCCGGATTCATCGGAAGCCATGTGGTACGTCTGTTTGTCAACAAGTACCCGCAGTACAAGATCATCAACCTCGACAAGCTGACCTACGCCGGCAACCTGGCCAACCTCAAGGACATCGAGGACAAGCCCAACTACAAGTTCGTCAAGATGGACATCTGCGACTTCGACGGTGTCTACAAGTTGATGCAGGACGAGCATGTCGACGGCATCATCCACCTGGCCGCCGAGAGCCATGTGGACCGCAGCATCAAGGACCCCTTCACCTTCGCGCAGACCAACGTTATTGGCACCCTAAGCATGCTCCAGGCCGCCAAACTCTACTGGGAGAGCCTGCCGGAGAAATGGGAGGGCAAGCGCTTCTACCATATCTCGACCGACGAGGTCTATGGCGCCCTGGAGATGACTCGTCCC
>JAFXUY010000029.1 GCA_017524785.1 Bacteroidales bacterium
AATCGTCCGCTCTTCGCCTGGTAATATCGGCAAGAGAAGCCTAAAACAGGGGCCGGCGCGACAGATGTCGCGCCGGCCCCGTTTGTTAGGCAATGGTGCCTGTGCCGACGTATGCCGACATCGATGCCTTGCCCGTTGTTTTGCCGTGTGCGCCCACGGCGAAACCGTAGAGGTGGACCTTCATGCCGCTCCAGATCGATGGCACTGCCACGGTGATGCTGCCGGTGCCTCGGGCGGCAGGCAGCGAAAGCACGCCCATGTCGGTGTCGGGCTGGTAGACGAAGAGGTACACCTTGTCGTCGGGCGACACATTCGACTGGCTGTTGCCGGTGTCGAAAGTCACGCTCACCTCGGCCTCTTCGGCAAACGACGGTGTCCCGAAGGCAACCCAGGGGGTGCGGCCCTCGCTGACGACGATGGCATCGTAGTCCACGTCGATGCTCTCGGGGTCTGTGGCCGTCACCGCACGCCAGTTTTTCTTCACGAAGTAGTCGCTCTCCGTCATAGCCTTGCTGTCGGCACGCTGGGCGAAGCCAATCTCAGTGGCGTCGAGGAAGCTCGCGGCCATGCTGCCCAGCAGCGCGAAGCGTGCCCGCACGAGCTGCTGCTCCTCGGTATTGGGGTTCTTCACCTTGCCTTGATAGGCACTGTAGACCATCTTGCGTTTCCACTTGCGTCCGACGGCAGTGCCCAGTTTTCCGATTTGGTCACCTAAGTAACCCTTGAAATTTTTACTCATAATGTTTCTTTGTTTTTTGTTGTTTGTGATTTTTGTTCTGTGTCCCTTTGTCGCGACTGGACAAGCACCAAAATAAGGGCGTTTTCGAAAAAAGGCCAAAATCGTTACGCTATGATAGCTTATGTTACGCTATGATAGCTTATGTTACATTTCCATGTTACACATCCGCCCCTCCCGAAACAGCCATTTTTAACCCTTTTGTGCAATAATGTATGGGTGGTATACGTTATTTCTGCACCAGTTTTATAATAAAGAATACAATACTATGACCGAAACAGAAATAGGCCCCATCGTTGCCGCGCAGCGACGCTTCTTCCGCAGCGGAACAACATTGCCCGTCAAGTGGCGCATCCAGCAGCTCAAGCGGCTGAAAGCCGCCGTCATAGCCCATGCCTCCGACTTCGAGCAGGCTCTGGCCGACGACCTCGGACGGAGCAGGGTGGAGGCCTACCTCTGCGACGTCGGACCCATCGTCACCGAGGTCAACGAGATGCTCCGCGGCCTGCGTCGCTGGGCGCGTCCCGAGTGCCACTTCAGCGGCCTCATGTGCTTCCCGAGCCTCGTCACCAAGGTCTACAAGATGCCCTACGGCGTGTCGCTGGTCATCAGCCCCTTCAACTTTCCCATTCTGCTCACCATCGGCGTGGTGGCGGCAGCCATGGCCGGCGGCAACACCGTCGTCGTCAAGGCCAGCTCCAAGTCGGCAGCCTCCACCGCGGCCCTCAAGCGCTTCTTCGCCGAGGTCTTCCCGCCCGAGTATGTAACCCTCGTCGACGGCGGTCACGACGTGGCCGACCTTTGCCTGGCGCAGCGCTTCGACAAGATATTCTACACCGGCTCGCCCTCCGTGGGCAAGCATGTGATGGCCGAAGCCGCCAAGAACCTCACCCCCGTGGCCCTCGAGCTGGGCGGCGAGACCGGCAACTGGTGCGTCGTGCGTCGCGACGCCGACCTCCGCGACGCGGCCCGCAAGATAGCCTTCTTCAAGCTCTGCAACGCCGGCCAGATATGCATCAACATCAACCAGATAGCCGTCGCCGAGGAGGTCGCCGAGCCCTTCCTGGCCGAGCTTAAACGCGCCTTCACGGCACAGATAGGCGAGCATGCCGAGCAGAACCCCGAATACCCGTGCCTCATCACCGACGCGGCCTACGACAAATGTGCCAGTCTGGCCGACGAATACCGCTCGCGCATAGTCTTCGGCGGCACCGGCGACCCCGCCACGCGCCGCTACGCACCCACGCTCATCTATCCCGTCGCTGCCGACGAGCCCATCGTGCAGCACGAACTCTTCTGCCCCCTGCTGCCCGTCGTGCCCTTCAAGGACTCCGAGGTCGACGCCATCATGGATACCATCGCCGACCGCGAGCATCCGCTGGCCATGTATCTCTTCACGCGCAACATGCGGTGGGCCAAGCGCGTCATGCAGACACAGCAGTATGGCGGCGGCTGCATCAACGAGGTGTGCATCCACATGATGGTCAAGGGCGTGCCCTTCAACGGCACCGGCCATTCGGGCATGGGAGCCTACCACGGCGAGTGGGGCTTCCGCGAATTCACCCATCCGCAGACGGTGCTGCGCGGCTCCACGCGCTTCAACCTCTCGCTCCGCGAGCACCCCTACACCGGCAAGGCCGGCAACATCAAGATGAAGCTGCTGCACCTCTTCGAACGCTAACAATCAACCTGGTAGCACGCCACCCTCAATGGCGCCTCGCAGCCCCGGTCAGGGAGCTGTGAGGCCGCCGTAGCTCTCGGCGGCGCGGAGCAGTGCCTCGTCGGTCTGGTAGGCGCGGTAGGCGGTGCTGGCGGTGACCACGGTCTGCGTCGAGCATAGCGCGCCGCGCCGGCGCACCAGCGCCCAGCCGCAGTGGTCGTCGCCGAACTCGTCGCCCACCAGCGCCAGGCGGCCGTCGACCACCGTGAAGTCGGCAGCGTCAACGTTGCGTGCCTCGGCGCCCAACATCAGCATATCGGCCTCGGCAAGCTGGCGCAGGGTGACGAGCAGCAGCGTCTCGCGGCTGTGCAGGTCGTCGGGCGCAAGGCCGGTGAGCAGGGCAGGCGAGGGGCCTGTGCTGCCGAGGCTGTAGACGATGTCCGTCAGCGTGCCGCAGCTGACCGGTATGCCGGGCATCAGCAACGCCATGCCGCAGGCGTTCTCGTAGCTTGTGAGGTAGACCGGCGGCAGCTTGGCGGCCATCGACATGAAGCAATTATAAGTGTTTTTACGACCGCTGAGCATCCGACTGCTGATGTCTCTGATGTAGAACCATATTGACATACTGTGTGCCAGACGTTGCCGCTGCACGAACTGATTTCTGGTGCGCCTCTTGGGTTGACGGCTGGTGGCGCTGCGGACAATGGTCTGTCCTTGTTTGGTGTAGAACGTTACACCTGCCGAGCGGATGCTGCCGTCGACGATGATTCCTTGTTTGTTGTTCTTGTTCATAGTCTGTTGTTTTTTGTGGGTCGGCCTCCGGCCTCAAAATAATAGAAAAATTGATATGAAAAATTATAAGATTTTGATTTTCGAATAATTTTGAATTGGATTTTCTTATAATTTTGAGCGTAGCGACCCGATATCAGATACCCCTGTTCTTCGGTTGTTCTTCGATTGTTCTTCGATTGTTCTTCGATCGGCAATCGAAGAACAATCGAAGAACAATCGGGAAACGATTGAAAATCAGAAGGTGTTTTCGTCGGGTATGGTGCCGGTCTGGTCGAGTCGTCCGTTGTCCTGGATGATGTTGGAGCGCAGGAGGGCCTCGACCTCGGCGGCATCGTAGTAGTTGTATCTGCCTATGCGCGAGGGGTGCAGCAGTCCGCGGCGAGCCCATCGGCTGATGGTCTGGCGCGTGGTGTTCAGCTTCTGGCACACCTCGGCGCTGTCGAGCCAGCGGCTCAGGCTGTCGGGCCGCTCCACGGCCATCAGGCGGCTGCCGCGGCTGGCGGGGTACTGCCGCTGCATGAGGTCGGCCAGCTGCTGGTCGGTCATGGGCTTGCGGTTGCGCTGGCGCGCATGCTGGATGTTGATGCTGAAGTTGTTCACCAGCCCGTCGGGCGTCTGGTAGAAGACGTAGACGAGCTGCGGCGTGCTGTCGAAGTCGAGCTTCAACTGGTGCATGATGTCTCTTAATTCTTCGATGGTCATAACGTTTGATTTTAAAGGTTAGAAATCGGCTGCAAAGGTAGAACCATGCTTGCTGGCGCTGAACACTTTGTGTGACGCGTGGCGACAGCGTGAGTGGCGCGGACGGCCGGCGACCGTGCGCGGCACGGGTGGGAGAGAATGCTGAACATTTGGCGCACGAAAAATGTTAAAAAAACATTTGTTTCGTAGCAAAATATTTTCTATCTTTGCACCATGGTAAGTCCATGGGTATATGTGGGCAATGTCGATGCAAACGACTCGCTGTCAGGCGTAAAGGTGGTCACGGTGGAGCTGCTGGGGCAGACCGTCAGGGCCGAAATAGGCGCGGTGCGCCGCCTGATGGTGGAGCAGCGCACGCCTCCCGAACGGCAGAAAGAGCTGTGGATGGAGTTGTGGCAGCAGCTGCCCGACCCCGAATGGGGCGAGTGGTGCATGGACGAAGCCGAGCGCGTGGACAAGCTGCTGCGGCGTGCCGCGGCCTTGAGGGGTGCGCCGCCGGCGGCGGCCGACGGGCACGGCGGCAAGGCTGTGGCGGCGTCTGCCGAGCGCCATTTCGTGTGGCTGGGCGACAGGCTGGGCGTGAAGACCGAGCACCTGCGCGACGGCATCGAGGGGCTGGCGCGCATAGGCATGATAGGCACCGACCGCATGCAGCAGGAGGCCCTGCGGCGCGGCCTGGGGCTGGCGGTGAACGACGACGAACGGCAGACGGCGGCGCCGTGGGTGGTGTGGCTGGGGCCTGCCGACATGCTGGCGCACCTGGTGGACAGCCTGTGGGACATGGGGCTGGTGACCTGCGCCGGCGGCCGCCAGCAGAAGTGGCGTACCGCCACGGGCATCTTCCTGCGGGCCGACGGCACGCGCTACGACCTGACCCTCAAGAATTCGCGCTGCACCAACGGCGAAAAGCTGAAGCTCATGGAGCGCGCCATGCTCGGAGGCCTGCGCTTCTTTGTGAATAGAGGTTGAAAACTTTTTGCCGCGGTAAGATATTTTTTTGTATCTTTGTATTCTCACAGAGAGGTGCTCTGTGGGTATAATATTTTAGAATACAATATAATATAATAAACGACCGATGGTTTCTGAAAACGAAAAAATCACACGTGTGGATATAGAGCAGACCATGAAGACTGCCTATATCGACTACGCCATGTCGGTGATCGTTGCCCGAGCCCTGCCGGATGTGCGCGACGGCCTGAAGCCTGTGCACCGCCGCATCCTCTACTCGATGAACGAGAACGGCATCCTCTACAACACACCTACCAAGAAGTCGGCCCGTATCGTTGGCGACGTGATGGGTAAATACCACCCGCACGGCGACTCGAGCATCTATGGCGCCCTGGTCCGCATGGGCCAGGAGTGGGCCATGCGCTATATGCTTATCGACCGCCAGGGTAACTTCGGCTCCATCGACGGCGACCCGCCGGCAGCCATGCGTTACACCGAGGCGCGCCTGAAGCAGATAGCCAACGAGATGGTGGCCGACATCGACAAGGACACCGTGGACATGGTGCCCACCTACGACAACGAGGGCCAGGAGCCCAGCGTGCTCCCCGCCAAGCTGCCCAACCTGCTCATCAACGGCTCGAACGGCATCGCCGTGGGTATGGCCACCAACATGCCCACCCACAACCTGGGCGAGGTGCTCGACGGCTGCATGGCATATATCGACAACCTCGACATCAGCATCGAAGAGCTGATGCAATACATCAAAGCCCCCGACTTCCCGCTGGGCGGCATCATCTACGGCTACAACGGCGTGCGCGAGGCCTACACCACGGGCCGCGGCAGCATAATACTGCGCGCCGACACCGCCATCGAAGAGGACGCCAAGGGCCACAACGTCATCGTGGCCACGTCGGTGCCCTACGGCGTGAACAAGAGCGAGATGATTAAGAAGACCGCCGAGCTGGTGAAGACGGGCAAGATAGAAGGCATACTGGACATACGCGACGAGAGCGACAAGGACGGCATCCGCGTGGTGTACGTGCTCAGGAACGACGTGGTGCCCAACGTGATACTGAACAAGCTGTTCCAGTTCACCGAGCTGCAGTCGAGCTTCGCCGTGAACAACATCGCCCTGGTGCACGGCCGTCCGCAGCTGCTGAACCTCAAGGAGCTCATCAAATACTTCGTGGAGCACCGCGAAGAGGTGGTGACGCGCCGCACGCGGTTCGAGATGGCCGAGGCCGAGAAGCGCGCCCACATACTGTCGGGCCTGCTGCGCGCCATCGACATCATCGACGAGATTGTGGCCTTGATACGCGCCAGCAAGACCCCCGACGAGGCCCGCCAGGGACTGATGGACCGCTACCAGTTCACCGATCCGCAGGCCCGCGCCATCGTCGACATGCGCCTGGCACAGCTCACCGGACTGAACCACCAGAAGCTGCAGGACGAATACGACGAGAAGCTGCGCTTCATCGAGCGCTGCAAAG
>JAFXUY010000030.1 GCA_017524785.1 Bacteroidales bacterium
TAAACTAAATTTATTTTTGCTATATCGGAAAAAGTTAGTACTTTTGCACCCGCTTTTGAGGCCGCGAGTGGCCCAAAGATGGCGGGATAGCTCAGCTGGTTAGAGCGCTGGATTCATAACCCGGAGGTCATCAGTTCAAGTCTGATTCCCGCTACAGAGAGGTGCCATACAAGGCACCTTTTTCTTTAACCGTACAATATAAGTATTATTCCTGCGTTACTTATAAACTATGGACGACAAGCATCTTTACAGCAACTTCGAATATGAATCGGCACTGTCGACAGGCACCGGTGCCACTCCCAACGATACGGTGAACCACGAATACCTGGAGCGTATGCGTGCGCGCCGTCGCCAAGGTCCCTCGACCGAGGAGCTTATCAGCGGCATACTGCATGGCGACCGCATGCTGCTCAGCCGTGCCATCACGCTGGTGGAAAGTTCGCGCTTCGACCACCAGCAGCAGGCGCAGCAGGTGATAGAGCGCTGCCTGCCCTACAGCGGCAAGAGTGTGCGTCTAGGCATCACCGGTGTGCCTGGGGCTGGCAAGAGCACCGTGATAGAAGCGCTTGGCAAGATGCTTACAGGCCACGGCCATAAAGTGGCTGTGCTGGCCATCGACCCTAGCAGCGAGCGCTCGAAAGGCTCTATCCTGGGCGACAAGACCCGCATGGAGGAGCTTTCGGTAGACCCCAACGCATTCATACGTCCCAGCCCCTCGGCCGGCAGCCTTGGCGGTGTGGCGCGCAAGACGCGCGAAATCATCACCCTCTGCGAAGCCGCAGGCTTCGACGTGGTGATAGTGGAGACCGTAGGCGTGGGGCAGAGCGAGGTGGCGGCGCACTCGATGGTTGACTTCTTCCTGCTGCTGCAGCTGGCCAACACCGGCGACGAGCTGCAAGGCATCAAGCGAGGCATCATGGAGATGGCCGACATGATAGCCATCAACAAGTGCGAACTCGACCGCAACCGCGCCGAGCTGGCGGCCACGCAGTTCCGCAACGCCCTGCATCTTTTTCCTATGCCCGAAAGCGGCTGGACGGTGAAGGTGAGCCTCTGCTCTGCCTACACCAAAGAAGGCGTCGACGCACTGTGGAACTCGGTGATGGAATATGTCACCTTCACCAAGCAGAACGGCTATTTCTACCATAAGCGTCAGGAGCAGAACCTGCGCATCGTGACCGAAGCCATAGAGAACGGCCTGCGCGAGCGTTTCTACAATGCTCCGGGTATCGAGGAACGTATCGAGGCTCTGAAGCAGGAGATAATGGAAAACAAGATAAGCCCATACGCTGCTGCCGACCAACTGCTGGAAAGTTGAAAGGCCTCAAATAACAACTGTTTTGGTTTACATCCACGTTCCATTTTGCCACCGGAAGTGCACGTATTGTGCTTTCTACTCCAAGCCTGTGCGTGGAGCAGATTTTTTTGACCGATATGTCGATGCTCTGCTGGAGGAGATGGAACGCCGCAAAGGAGAGCAGAACCACCCTATAAAGACCATATATTTCGGCGGAGGCACACCGTCGATACTCCCTATTGGCGGCCTGCAACGCATTGTCGACGGGCTGCACCGCTGTTTCGACCTCACTGCCTTGGATGAGACGACCATCGAGGCAAACCCCGAAGACCTTACGCCAGAATACTTGTCGACCCTGGCGAGGCTTGGATTCAACCGCCTGAGCATTGGCGTGCAGAGCCTCGACGACGGGGTGTTGCGCATGCTCAACCGGCGCCACACGGCGCGGCAAGCCATGGATGCCGTGGAAAATGCCCACAGGGCAGGCTTCGGCAATATCAGTGTGGACTTCATCTATGGGATTTCGGAAGGTGTTGGAATTCTAGATGATCTAGATGTTCTAGAAAAAGTCGCACATGTGTCGGCCTATGCGCTCACCGTGGAGCCTGGCACTGCGTTGGCCGTGCAGGTGGAGCAGGGCAGGGTGGTGCTTCCGGGCGACGACGAGGTGGCCAGGCAGTATCATGCGCTGCACGAGAGGCTTGAGGCGGAGGGCTTCCGTCAGTATGAGGTGAGCAACTACGCCCGTCCGGGCTTTGAATCGCGCCACAACAGCCGCTATTGGGACCGCACGCCCTATCTGGGCCTCGGGCCTGGGGCGCACAGCTTCGACGGTAAGAAACGCACGTGGAACAACCCCGACGGCAGCGTCGGCGAGGAGATTCTTACCGCTGCCGACGCCTACAACGAGATGCTTATGACCTCGTTGCGCACCGTGCGCGGTCTGCCGGTGGACGATGTCCGCGACGGGCAAAAAGAAAAACTGCAGCCATATCTCGACTGCAGTTGGCTTGTTGTCGGCGATGGCCGCTACCATCCCACTACCGAAGGCCTGCTTCATGCCGACGGCATGGCGGCCGCGCTTTTCGTATAGATTATTGTTCTTCTTCGCTTATGTCGCCGTCGTCCGGAGCATATTCCTCAACGGCGGGCGGCTCGGGGAAGATATTGTCTTTGATAATGTAGCCTTTGTAGAACTCCTTGATTTGCTGCAGGTAGGCGTAGGCTTCGAGGCGCGAGCGGAAGTCGCCGACCTTCACCTTGAAGTTCGGTTCGTCGAACACGATGTAGACCGGCATGTCCGGGTAGTCGACATTGAAGCGGTCTCGCAGGTCGAAAGCGCTGTTCTTCGAGTTGACACCGGCAAAGGATGCTATCTGCACGCGGTAGCCTGGTATGGTCTTCACCTTGCTGTTAAGCTCCACGTGCTTCTCAACCATGCGAGTCACCGCCACGTCGCCAGTGATGCGCACCTGGGCTTTCAGGGCTTGTGGCGCAAGTTGGAGGGTGCAAGCCAGAATTGCGGAGAGGACTATTTTATGCAAGCTTTTCATTTGTTTCAGCTGCTTGTTGTCAGACCGCTATTAGTAGTTCACCGTTTTTGCCATCACCTCTTTGGGACGCACGGTGAGCACGGGAATCTTGCTCTGCGTTATCATCTGCTGTGCATAGGTGCCGAGGAACATGCTAGAGAGGGTCGACTCTTGTTCGGTCATGATGGCTATGAGGTCGGCCTTCACGGCGTCGGCATATTCGAGGGTCGTGGTGGTGACATTCTTTGTTGCCTCTAGCATTTTGGTGATATAGGGCACACCGTTGGCCTGTAGGTGGCGCTGTACGCTCTTCACGTAGTTGTTCACTATGCGGCGTATGTCGGGAGTTGTCGAAGTGTAGAGCCCCAGCAGGTGGATGGTGGAGCCGAAGGCCTTGGCGAACATCATAGCCTCGGCCACTTTCTGGCGGGTGCCGTCGCTGCTGTCGATGGGCACCACTATTTTCTCCAAATCCTTGTTGAAATTGAAGTCTTCGCGCACAATGACCACGGGAACCGGTGAAATCTCGATTGTGTGGAAAGTGTTGCGGCCGAGCATGTTCTTCTTCATGCCGCTCATGCCGTGGGTGCCAACGATGAGTAGTTGGGCATTGTCCTCTTTAACCTGTTTGGCAAGCTCCTCGGGCGGGTTGCCCTGGCGCAGAACATATTCCAGTTTGATGCCGTGCAGCAGGTGTGCCACACCGGCGTTGCGGCGCTCAATTTCGGCGCGTATAGGTTCCTCGTCCTCTTTTTTCTCTTTAACGTATACCAGTCTGATGTCGCTCTCCAAGCGGTTGGCAATATCAATCGCAAGGTCGACGGCATAGGCCGAGCCTGACGAGAAATCGAATCCAACAACTATTCTGCTCATAGTATGTTTACACTTTATTTTGCGGTGCAAAAATACGAAAATATTTCCAAATATGAGTGAAAAATATGTAAAGTCCTTTAAATGAGTGCTGTCGTGGCGCTGTCTGGATGGGGTTGAATACGTGTTGAGGTGACTGTCGACACTCTGTTGCCTCTTTTTTGCAAGATGCAGCCCTCGCACCTTCCTCGGCCTAATGTTGCTGTCAGGATTGTGCGGGGTGCGTGTTGATAAATAATATTATTGCGTGCACAATAATATAATGTAGAATGCGTTTAAGAGAATGATGATAAAAGAAAACATAGAAAGCATACGGCAGTCGCTGCCCGAGGGTGTGCGGCTTGTGGCCGTCAGCAAGCTGAAGTCAGCCGAGGACATCATGGAGGCTTATGCCGCAGGCCAGCGTGCCTTCGGCGAGAACTATGCCACGGAGCTGCGCGACAAAGCTGCGGTACTGCCCAAGGACATAGAGTGGCACTTCATAGGCCATCTGCAGGGCAAGCAGTTGAAATACTACATTCCGTTCGTGAGCATGATTCATGGTGTGGACAGCATCGAACACCTGGAAGAGGTGGAGAAGGCTGCTGCCAAGGCAGGCCGTGTAGTCGACGTGCTGCTGCAAGTGCATGTGGCGCAGGAGGAGACCAAGTTCGGCTTCGCGCCTGAAGAACTTGATAAGCTGGATAAGATAGAGATGCTTGAGAACACCAGGGTCTGCGGTGTGATGGGCATGGCCAGCAACACAGCAGACGAAGCCCGCGTGCGTGCCGACTTCAGACGCATACGCCAGGTGTTTGAGACGCTACGGGCTGGTGCCTTTGCTGGCAGGGACGAGTTCCGCGAGGTGTCGATGGGCATGAGCCACGACTATCGCATCGCCGTAGAGGAAGGCAGCACCATGGTGCGCATAGGCAGCAGCATATTCGGTGCCCGCGACTATTCGAAGAAGAAATAAGAACTACAAGATATGAATGCAAAGAATATCAAACACGGAATCTTCTCCTACCTGCTGATTACGGTAGGTATACTGGTCTACACCTTTGGGTGGGCGGCCTTTATGCTCCCGGCCAAGATTGTCGGCGGCGGTGTCAGCGGTATCTCGTCGGTGCTGAACATTGCACTGGGTGTGCCGCTTCCTATCGGTGTGCTCAACTTCATCATCAACGGCATACTGCTGGCTGTTGGCTTCAAGGTGCTGGGACCCAAATTCGGCATAGGCACCATTTTCGGCATTGTTATGTCGTCGCTCTGCTTCATCCTTTGGCAGCAGGTGCTGCATGTGGAGAATCTGTTCGATGTGAGCCAGTTTGGCGATTTCATGTGTGCCATTATCGGTGGCGTGTGCTGTGGCGCGGGCATAGGCCTGACGTTCATGATGGGTGGCAACAGCGGTGGCACCGACATTATAGCCCTTATCATCAACAAATACCACAATGTGTCGCCTGGCAAGGTGATTATGTACCTAGACATCTTCATCATTGGCAGCTCGTGGTTTGTGAGCCACAGGATAGAGAATGTTATCTTCGGTTACATCGTCATGGTGACAATGACCTATGTGCTCGACATGGTGCTCGACGGTAACAAGCAGAGCTACCAGGTGATGGTCTTCTCGCCGAAGAACGAGGAGATTGCCGAGGCAGTGACCAACGAGGTTGGCCGCGGCGCCACGCTGCTCGACGCCGAGGGTTGCTACACCAAGCAGCACCAGAAAGTGTTGCTGATGCTTGTCCACCGCACCGACAAGCCCCGTGTGATGCAGATTATCCACCGCATAGACCAGAACGCCTTCATCAGCGTCAACAAGGCGCAGGGCGTCTACGGCAAGAACTTCGAGAAACTGAAACTGTAAATAAGATGAAACTCATTTCCCCTTCGCTGCTTAGTGCTGACTTCGGCAACCTGCAGCGCGACATAGAGATGCTGAATGCCAGCGAGTGCGACTGGCTGCATGTCGACGTGATGGACGGCCTCTTTGTGCCCAACATCAGCTTCGGACAGCCCATAGTGAAGCACATCAAGAAGCATGCAAAGAAACCTCTCGACGTACATCTGATGATAGAAGACCCTGGCCGCTATGTGCAGGATTTCCACGATGCCGGTGCCGACATCCTGACCATCCACTACGAGTCCTGCCGTCATCACGACCGTGTGCTCCACGCCATACACGACGCCGGCATGAAGGGTGGGGTGGTGCTCAATCCGTCGTCGTCCGTGTGCCTGCTCGAAGACATTGTGCAAATCTGCGACGTGGTGCTGCTCATGAGCGTCAATCCCGGCTTCGGCGGACAGAAGTTCATCGAGAACACCTATTCCAAAGTGCGCCAGCTGCGTCAGCTTTGCGACCGCAAGAATCCCCAATGTCTTATTGAGGTCGACGGCGGCGTGAACCTGCAAAACGCCCCCTTGCTGTTCGATGCCGGTGCCGACGTCCTTGTTGCCGGCAACGCCGTCTTCAAGAGCGACGACCCACAGAAGACAATTCACGACATGAAGCAATGAAGCGTCCACAGCTAGTTATAGCACCTGGCAAGGAGAAAGCCATCCTGCGCCGCCACCCGTGGATATTCTCAGGGGCGGTGAAACGTATCGAGGGTGATCCGCAAGAAGGCGACCTTGTCGATGTGGTTGACTCCCACGGCCAGTGGCTTGCCGCCGGGCACTATCAGAATGAGAGTATAATCTGCAAGGTCCTCACTTTCGATGCCGACGAGGCTGCACTCCCTATCGAGGAAATTCTTCGCCGACGCATCCACTCAGCCGTGAACTATCGTGTGATACTTGGTTTCTTCGGCGACGAAAGAACCAATGTCTTTCGCCTTGTCCATGCCGAAGGCGACTACCTGCCTGGCCTCGTGGCCGATTGGTACAACGGTGTGCTGGTGCTTCAAGCCCATTCGGTGGGTATGCACCGCCTGCTGCCTGTGCTGGCAGAGCTTTTTGTGCACGAATTGCAGACGTATCATGGCTATCCGCTCCGGTCTGTCTTCGACAAGAGCAGTGCCACCGTCCCAGGTGGCGGTGTGCATGATGGCATTATATGGGGCGAGGAGACTGCGGAGAATGAAGTCCTGGAGAATGGCATACGTCTGACGGTGAATTTCTACGAAGGACAGAAGACGGGCTTTTTCATCGACCAGCGTGAAAACCGCGCCCTCGTCCAGCAGCTCGCCCTAGGTCGCCGCCTTCTCAACTGTTTCGGATATACAGGAGGCTTCTCGTTGGCAGCTCTGAAGGGAGGTGCCGACTATGTCGAAACCGTCGACATCAGCAAAAAAGCCATAGAACTCTGCAACCGCAACGTAGAACTCAACTTTGGTGTTGACGCACCCCACAAGGGGACTGTCGCCGACGTCCTACAATTTCTAAATAATTTCAACTTTCAACTTTCAACTTTCAATTTTATAATATTAGACCCGCCTGCCTTCGCCAAGAATCACCGCTCGCTGCAGCAGGGCTTGAAAGGCTATCGCTCCATCAACCAGCGCGCAATGGAGAAGATAGCACCCGGTGGCTTGCTGATGACCTTCAGCTGTAGTCAGGCCGTGAGCAAAGAAGACTTCCAGACCATGGTGTTCACAGCTGCCATGAACGCCGGGCGCCGTGTGCGCATAGTGCGCCAGTTGCCCCACGCCATGGACCACCCCGTGAGCATCCACCACCCCGAAGGCGAATACCTCAAAGGACTTTTATTGCAAGTAGAGTAGTATAACAAGTACTAAACATATATGGAATTAGGATACCAGAAGATTGACAAATACGATGAGCAGTGTGTCGATGAGATGGCTGCCCACTACAAGGAGATTCTTCGCCTGCTTGGCGAAGACCCAGCGCGCGAGGGACTGCTGAAAAGTCCGGAACGCATTGCCAAGGCCATGCTCTTCTTCACCAATGGCTACGACCTGAACCCCGAAGAGATTTTGCGCAGTGCCATGTTCCACGAGGACTACAAGCAGATGGTCGTCGTCAAAGACATAGAGCTCTATTCACTCTGCGAGCACCACATGGTGCCCTTCGTCGGCAAGGCCCACGTGGCCTATATCCCCAACGGCACCATCGTTGGACTGAGCAAGATACCGCGCGTGGTGGATGCCTATGCCCGCCGCCTGCAGGTGCAGGAACGCCTCACCAAGCAGATTAAGGACTGCATACAGAACACCCTCAACCCCCTCGGCGTGGCTGTGGTGATAGAGGCGCAGCACATGTGCATGAGCATGCGCGGCGTGCAGAAGCAAAATTCTGTCACCACGACCAGCGACTTCACGGGCGCCTTCATGAAAGATCCCAAGACCCGCGAGGAATTTATGCACATCATCGGTGTTAACCTGCATTGATGGTGGAAGTAAAAAAAGAGAAGCTAAAGTAATTAAAAACAAATGTATAAGCTGTTTAAAGTTTTTGTCTGCGCAAGTCTGATATTCGGTTTCCAATTATCAGTCGACAATCCGGCACAGGCGCAGATTACACACAACTCGCAAGGACGGCTTGACGAAAACGCCACGGCGGCGCTGAAGAAGGCTGCGGCGCAGTTTGACAAGAATGTCAGCTTCACCGTCACGATGACTGTCCTGAACAGCGAGAAGAAGCAGACCGCCAAGCAGAGTGCCGAGGTGCGCTACCATAAAGGCAAGTACCGTCTGATACTGCCCGAAATGGAAGTTATAAGCGATGGCACCACGGTGTGGCAGTGGAACAAACAAGCCAAAGAGGTCGCCATACACAACATGGTCGAGGGCGACGTGGACCTGCTCAACCCCGGTCACCTTCTGGCAAACTACAGCAAGAGTTTCAAGGCAAAGTATATCCGCACCGACGACGACGGCACCGCCGTCATAGACATGCAGCCCAATGCCAAACGCAGCTACCACAAGATACGCATATTCGTAGATGAGGAGAGTGGCCTGCTGAAACGCATGGAGGTGCACAAGTACGATTCGGGGCGTGAGATATATGACATCTCGGGCTTCAAACGTGCCGCCAACGCTGCCAGCCAGTTCACCTTCGACCCTGCGCAGCATTCCGACGTGGAAGTGATTGATATGAGGTGAATGCTTGAGTTATGAAGATATTGCTTATAGAGACTGCAACACCTATATGTTCGGTGGCAATGGCCGAGGATGGCAAGGTGGTGGCTTTGCGCGAGAGCACGGCTGCCAATGCCCATTCCACGCAGATGCCACTCTTTGTCAAAGAATTGCTTGCCGACGGTCGTCCCGATGCTGTGTGTGTGTCGGCAGGCCCTGGCAGTTATACCGGTCTGCGCATTGGTGTGAGCACCGCCAAGGGGCTATGCTATGCGCTCGACATACCGCTGCTTTCGGTTCCGACACTGCTTTCTATGGCAGCGCTCTATTGTAGGCGCAATCTGGAATATGCTGGAATGGTTTGTCCGATGATTGACGCCCGCCGCATGGAATGCTACACGATGATGGTGGAAAGCGGCAAGTTGTCGGTAGCCAGAGATACGCAGGCCGATGTGATTGAGGCTGGTTGCTACGACCAGTGGCTCGACCGTGGTCTTGTCACCTTCATCGGCGATGGTGCCGCGAAGAGCCGCGAGGTGCTCGGCGTGCATCCCAATGCCCGTTTCGATGTAGACTTCCGCCCCTCGGCAGAAGGTATGCTTCAGCTGGCCGAAGAGAAGTTGGCGCGTGGCGAGAAGGAGGATGTGGCCTACTTCGAGCCGTTCTACCTGAAGGACTTTGTTGCAAAGAAGAGTGTCGTACACGGATTGAGATAGTATGTTGCGCTTTATTGGAAAACGACTGATGTATGGACTCCTGGTGCTGCTGGGGGTTGTTACACTGGTGTTCTTCCTGTTCAATATCCTGCCTGGCGACCCGGCGCGCATGATGCTGGGCCAGCGTGCCGACGCCGAGAGCATCGCCATAATCAACCGCGACCTTGGCCGCGACAAGCCTGTCGGCATACAATATCTTAACTATCTAAACGACTTGCTGCCGCTGTCGCTGCACAACAACAGCGATCCCGAGAACTATTTCTATCTCTCGCCCGAGAAATACGCCCCATGCAACACGCTGCTCAAGCTTGGCAAGACCTCGCTGGTGCTCAAGGCTCCCTATCTGCGGCGCTCGTACCAGAGCCAGCGTAAGGTGAGCGAGATAATAGCCACGGCATTCCCTCAGACGGCCTTGCTGGCTCTTGTGGCCATGTTGTTTGCCCTTGCCGTAGGCATCACGCTCGGCGTTGTGTCGGCGCTGCACAAGGACACGTGGATTGACCGCCTCACACTGGTATTAAGCACCCTGGGCATGTCGCTGCCGTCGTTCTTCGCCGCCATTCTCATCGCCTGGTTCTTCGCCTATGTGCTGGCCGACTGGACACACCTCAACATGTTCGGCAACCTGTACACCGTCGACGACTATGGCTGCGGTGAATATATCGACCTCAAGAACCTTATCCTCCCGGCACTCACGCTTGGCATCCGTCCATTGGCCACGCTGACGCAGCTCACCAAGAACTCGATGCTCGAAGCCATGTCGCAGGACTATATACGCACCGCCCGTGCCAAAGGACTCTTGCATCGCCGTGTCATAGTTCACCATGCTTTGCGCAACGCGCTGAACCCTGTAGTGACATCGGCGTCGGGCTGGCTGGCCTCGCTGCTTGCAGGTGCCGTGTTTGTGGAGTATGTGTTCGACTGGAAGGGCATGGGCATAGTAATTGTCGACGGCCTTGAGAAGTACGACTTCCCGGTCGTCATGGGCACCATCCTGTTCATCTGTCTGCTGTTGGTGCTGATAAATATCCTTACCGATATCGTTTACGGAATTCTCGACCCCCGTGTGCGTGTGAGCCGTTAGAGGCTGCGGGCGTAGTCGAGCAGGGTGGGGTAGCGCTTGTCTACAAGCCAGGGTTGCTTCTCCCACACGTCGGAGTTGTCGCCCACAAGCACCGTCTGCATGCCTGCGCGGCGCCCGAAGAGCATGTCGCTTGTTGCATCGCCAACCATTACGCTCTCGTTGAGGTCGATGCCGTAATCGTTGCGGGCCTCCAGGGCCATCCCCACGCTGGGCTTGCGCCGCAAGCTGTGCTCGTGTTCCCGCTGGGTGCAATAGTATATGTGGTCGATGTGGCCGATGGCTGCAAGCAGTTTTCTGTGTACCGCTGCCAGGTCGTCTTCGGTCATCAGGCCCTTGCCGACACCCTGCTGGTTGGTGACGATGATTATACGGTCGAAATGCTTGCTGCAGATGGCAATGGCCTCGGCCACGCCGGGAAGTATCTCCAGCTCGTCTGGAGTCTTCACGTAGTCGTTCTTGCGCAGCACGTTAAGCACGCCGTCGCGGTCGAGGAAGAGAGCTTTCATATTTGAGGCAGTTCTGTTTGGGCCCGCTGGTAATCGTCGGGGATGCCGATGTCGATGAAATAGCCGTCGGCGGCATAGGCGCGGAAGGGTTTCCCCAGTGCCTGCAGCACCTCTTTCTCGAACGAGAACTGGGTGCCTACGGCATAGCCGTCGAGCAGCGAGCGCTGCATGCGGTAGATGCCGCCGTTGATATATCCGCTGCCGGTGGCGGGGTCTTTCTCGCGGAAGGCTGTGATATGGCCGTCGCCGTCGACCTCCACCGAACCGTAGCGCCCGGCGTCGGGCACCCAGCGCAGCACGGCCGTCAGCGGCGCATGCCACTCGTCGGCGCGGCGGCACAGCTCCTCGTGGTCGATGTCGAACATCGTGTCGCCGTTGAGCACGGTGACGTTCGCCTCGGTGCAGTGTTGCAGGGCGTTGACAATGGCGCCGCCGGTGCCTAGGGGCGACAGCTCGCGGGCATAGTCGACGGTCAGGCCTTTGTATTCCTTGCCGAAGTATTCCTCTACCTTCTCGTGCATGTACCCTGTCGCCAGCACCATGTGCTTGTAGTCTTGCGACTTCAGTCGGTCGAGCAGATAGGCCAGGAAGGGCCTGCCGGCCACGGGGGCCATGGGTTTGGGCACGTCGCTCACCACCGAGCGCAGCCTTGTGCCGAAGCCTCCTGCCAGTATGATAGCCTCTCTCATTTGAACATGGCTGTCTCTACCAGCTCGCAGATGATATGGCCGAGCATGATGTGGCTCTCCTGTATTCGCGGCGTGTCGGTGCTGGGCACGTTGAGCAGCAGGCCTCCGAAGGCCTTCATCTTGCCGCCCGTTTCGCCGGTCATCGACACAATGCTCACACCCATCTCGTGGGCCACCTTGTAGGCTTCCAGTATGTTCTTGCTGTTGCCGCTGGTGCTGATGCCCACCAGCACGTCGCCGCGTTTGGCGGTGCCGCGCAGCAGGCGGGCGAAGATGTACTCGTAGCCGTAGTCGTTGCCGACGGCTGTCAGGTAGCTGGTGTTGCAGTGTAGCGCCTCTGCGTTGAGCGGCGGACGGTCGAAGTAGAAGCGGCCGCTGAGCTCTGCCGCCAGATGTTGTGCGTCGGCGGCACTGCCGCCGTTGCCGCAGAAGTGTATCTTGCCACCTGCACGCAGCGACGCCTCGATAAGCAGCGCCGCGTCGGACACACGTTGCATTAAATCGGCGTCTGCCAGTATCTGCTGTTTGACAGCAATGCTCTGTTCAATAGATTCTTGTATACGGTTCATAATTTCAACTTTCAACTTTCAATTTACTCAGTGGTCCAGGTCTTGAGGCCTTCGGTGGTGAAGTCGTATCGTTTCGTCTCGCCGCCGAACTCTGCCAGCGCCTCCCTCACGGCGAAGCGTGTCAGTCCCGGACAGTAGAAGAACATGAATCCGCCGCCGCCGGCACCGCTTATCTTTCCTCCAGTGGCACCGGCCTTCATGGCCGCGTCGTATATGGCGTCTATCCTTGCGTTGCTCACGCTCTGCGCCATCTGCTTCTTGTGCTGCCACCCGAAGTTCAGAATCTCGCCTATGCCGCCCACATGTCCCTTCAGCAGAGCCTCTTTCATCTGGTGTGCCTGCTCCTTGAGCTTGTGCATGCTCTCGATGCTCGACGACTTTTTGTTCTTCACGTTCTGCTGCTGTTCCTTGATGATGTCGGCGCTCACGTGCGACGTGTCAGTCCAGTAGAGCAGCAGGTTGTGGTTAAGCTCGTCGATATACTGCTGGCGTACCCGCAAGGGGTTCACTATCACGTTGTCGCCAGTGAACTCCATGAAGTTGAAGCCGCCGAAGGTGGCAGCGTACTGGTCCTGCTTGCCGCCGGCAAGGCCCAGGTCTATGCGTTCTATCTCGTAGGCCAGGCGTGCTATGTCGTATTCGCCCAACGGCAGCTTGAGCCACTCGACATAGGCGCCTAGTATGCTCACCACCAGCGTCGACGAGGTGCCCAATCCGCTGCCTGCGGGGGCGTCGACAAACGACGCTATGCGCAGCGACAGCGGCCGGTGGGTGAACTGCCGCACGATGCGGTTGTACACTCCCTTGTGGAGAATGAAGTAGCCGTCGGTGTCCACCTCCATGGCGTTCTCGTACACCTCGTGCAGTCCCTTGTCGGGAGCCATAAACTCCACCCGTCCGTCGTCTGTGGGTTCTATCGTCGTATAGGCCGCCATGCTGATGGTGGCGTTAAGTATGGCGCCGCCATACAGGTCGCTGTAGGGGCTCACGTCGGTGCCGCCGCCTGCCAGTCCCAGTCTCAATGGCGCTTTGCTTCTAATAGTCATATGTTTTTGCTTTTAGTTTTAAGCTTTAAGTATTAAGTTTTAAGTGGGTGGTGGCCGTCGTGGTTGCGTCAGCCACTTACAGCTCACAGCTCACAGCTTACAGCTCACAGCTTTACAGTTTCTCTATCGCCTCCGTCATGTTGCTCCAGAGGTATTTCTGTTTTTCTTCCATCACGCCGGCCGTCAGGCGCTCCTGCCAGCCCTCCTCGAAGTATCGCACAATGGCGTCGGCAATCTGCTGTGCCTCGGGCTCCACCACGAAGCCCACCTTGCCGTCGGGCACTATCTCGGCCAGTCCGCCGACGTTGGTCACCACCATAGGCTTGCCGAAGTGGAACGCTATCTGCGTCACGCCGCTCTGCGTGGCCGTCTTGTAGGGCTGCACCACGAGGTCGGCGGCACAGAAATAGCGGTTCACTTCGTGGTCGGGGATGAAGTCGGTGTGCATCACCACGCGGCTGTCGATGTCGAGCCGACGCAGCTGCTCGGTGTAAGGCTTCGGGTCGCCGTAGAACTCGCCCGCCACAATGAGCTTCACGCCCATGCGCTCCATCCGCTCGTCGGCCATGGCGTCGAGCAGCAGGTCGAGCCCCTTGTAGTCGCGTATGAAGCCGAAGAAGAGCACATAGCGCTGTTCTTCGCGCAGCCCGATGAGACCGAGGGCCTCCTTGCGCGACAGCGCCTCGCCGTAGTGGTCGTAGAGGGGGTGCGGACAGAACACGCGCGGCTTCTTGTGGTGCGGGTCGAACAGGTCGGCGTCGGCAAGCACCGATTTCGACATGGCCACCATGCCGTCGACCGAGCCTACGAAGTAGCTGGCAAACAGCTTGTCGCCGGGCCGCTTCTCGTGCGGTACCAGGTTGTCGAGGATGCTGATGCGCCGCATGCCTTTCCGTTTTGCCACGCGCAGCGTGGTGCCCAGGGCGGGAGCCATGAAAGGCAGCCAGAACTTGCAGACGACCAGGTCGGGTTTCTGCCGCCGGATATAGCGTCCAGTGCGCAGCCAGCTGAAGGGGTTGATGGCGTTGAGCATGCGTGTGATCTTCAGCCCTTCGGGGGCAGGCTCGCTGCTGTACTGCGTCTTGCCGGGGAAGAGAAACGACGGATACTGCAGCGTGAAGGTGACCACCTCCACCTCGTGCCCGTGGTTTTGGTATTCATAGGCCAGCCGCTCGTTGAAGGCCGACAGGCCGCCGCGGTAGGGCCATGCTGTGCCCAGTATGATTACTTTCATTTGTCGTTGAGTTGGAAGTTGATAGGAAGTGTATACAATACCCGCACCTTCTTGCGGCATTTGTATTTTCTGCCGGGTTTCCATTTCGGCATGGCTTTCACCACACGCTCGGCTTCAGCGCTCAGCAGTGGGTCGGGGCTTTCTATGGTCTTGACGTTGCTCACCGAGCCGTCTTTCTCGATAATAAAGCTTACAATCACGCGACCTTCTATCTTCTGCTCCTTGGCCTCGTCGGGATAGTTGATGTTCGTGGCCAGATATTGGTACAGGCCGTCCATGCCGCCGTGGAACCTGGGTTCGTGCGCCACCTTGGCATAGATGGGGTCTTCTGTGGTTGACATTGGCTCGTTCTGCGCCGTTGCCGCAAAGCCTGCAGCCAAAAGCATAAGCATCAAGTATAGCTTCTTCATGATGTCGTTTATTATTTATATCATAAATAACACGCAACGCCGCCTTTTATTGTGTGCCGACAATAAAAAACAAAACCATAGCTCAGCCTGCGGCATGTGTGCGGCAGGCTTTATGTCAGCCCCAAAGGCGTGCCGCCTCCGCCGCCGCCGTCCGTGCCGTCCCTACCACTTCCGCGGACAGCCTGTCCGCGTACCACGTGGTTCGCAGGCTGCCAGCCTGCGGAAGAAACGCCCAATTCCTCATTCCTCACTCCTCCCTCCTCACTGAATTCCTCACTCCTCATCCCTCCCTCCTCACTGTTCACGCAGCCGGCGTAGATGGTCTCGCTCCATTCCCCTTCCTCGTTGACAACCAGGCCGTAGAGGTGCACCTCGTGGCCGGCGTAGCCGTCGGGCAGGGCCACGGTAATCCTCCGCGTGCGGCGGTAGACCGGCGCCGCCAGGAAGCCGTCCTCCATGTCGGGGCAATAAGCATACAGATACACGCTGTCGTAGTATTCGCCGCGCTGGCCCGAAGCGTCGCGGTCGAACGTGA